>DATFPL010000060.1:0-5381 GCA_035264845.1 Candidatus Limnocylindrales bacterium
CCGCGCGCGCCCGCGCGTCCGCCAGGTCGTCGCCGCGCCCGACGACCGCGAGGACGCGGCCCGCCTTCGCCTCGAACGCATCCTCGATCGCCGCCGTGCCGGCGTGGAACACGAGCGCTCCCGTCGCCGCCGCTTCCTCGAGTCCGGTGATGCGGCCGCCGCTGCGCGGCGCATCGGGGTAGCCGGCGGACGCGAGGACGATCGCCGCGGACGCGCCAGGGAACGCCGGGAGGAGCGAGCCACGGACGCCGAGCCGCCGCAGCGCCGCGGCCAGCTCGCCACGCGCCGCCGCGAGGAGCAACGGGCCCAGCGCGACGGCGAGGCGCGGCAGGACGATCTGCGTCTCCGGGTCGCCGAACCGCGCATTGCACTCGAGCAGGACGGGACCGCGCTCCGTGAGCATCAGACCGGCGTAGAGCGCGCCGACGAACGGCGTCCCGCGATGCGCGAGCTCGGCGAGGATCGGCCGATGGACGGTGTCGAGGATCCGCTCGACGGCCGCGTCGTCGAGATCCGCGAGCGGGCTGTAACCGCCCATCCCGCCGGTGTTCGGGCCGGCGTCGCCGTCGAGCAACCGCTTGTGGTCCCTCGCTGGAGGAAGCGCCGCGACGTCGCGGCCGTCGGTCAGTGCGATCACGCTCGCCTCGCGGCCCTCGAGCCGCTCCTCGACGACGACCCGCGCGTGTGTCGGTGCCGTGAAGAGCCGTCGGATCGCCGCCTCGGCTTCGCCGGGTTCCGAGCACACGGTCACGCCCTTGCCCGCGGCAAGGCCGTCCGCCTTCACGACGACGCGGCCTTCGGCCTCGAGCGCGCGTGTGTATGCAAGCGCAGGCTCCGCGGCCTCGAATGCCCGCCCACGCGCCATTGCGACGCCGGCCGCGCCGGCGACGTCGCGGCAGAACGCCTTGCTCGACTCGATTCGCGCCGCACCCGCGGACGGGCCGAACGTCGCGACACCGGCACGCCGCAGCTCGTCGGCAACCCCGGCTGCGAGGGGCGCCTCCGGGCCGATGATCGCCAGCTCGACAGCCTCGGCTCGCGCGACCGCGACGACGGACGCGGCATCGAGCGGATCGACATTCGGCCGGCAGCTGACGCGCGGCTCGAGCGCGATCCCCGCGCTTCCCGGCGCGACGATCACCTCGTTGACGCCGGGCTCGCCCGCGAGCTTCCAGGCGAGCGCGTGCTCACGACCCCCGCCGCCGACGACGAGGATCCGTGTCGGCATCACGAGCGTCACGCGGGGACCGCCGGCCGCCGCCGAATCGGGCGCCAGGCTCGCTCGATCGTCTGGGTTCGCTCGGGCCCGACGGACACGAGGACGATCGGGACGCCGGCCTGCTCCTCGAGCGCGGTGACGTATCGCCGCGCGTTCTCGGGAAGGTCCGCCAGCGCGCGCACGTCGTGGATGTCGTCCGGCCAGCCGTCGAACTCCTCGTAGACGGGCGTCGCCTCGGCGAGGACGGCCGCGCTCGCCGGCCACGCGTCCGTGCGCCGGCCGTCGACGACGTACCCGACGCACATCCGGATCGTGTCGATGCCTGACAGGATGTCGAGCTTGTTCAGCATGATGCTGCTCACGCTGTTGACGGCGACCGCGTGGCGGAGCGGAACGGCGTCGAACCACCCCACCCGGCGCGGCCGCCCGGTCGTGGTCCCCACCTCGTGGCCGCGCGCCGCGATTCCCTGCCCGATGCCGTCGAGTAGCTCCGTCGGGTACGGCCCCGAGCCCACGCGCGTCGAGTACGCCTTCATGACGCCCATGACCTCGTCGACCTGGAGCGGCCCGATCCCGCCGCCCGTGCACGCCCCACCCGCGACCGGGCTCGACGAGGTGACGTACGGGTAGCTGCCGTGGTCGAGATCGAGCAGCGTGCCCTGCGCACCCTCGAGCAGGACGTGGTCGCCGCGGCGGAGCGCCGCCTGGACGAGCGCTGTCGTGTCGTCGAGGTGGTCGCGGAGCCGGCGGCCCCAATCGGCGGCGAGCGAAGCGAGCTCCCCGGCGTCGTACGTCGCCACACCGTGCCCGCCGAGCAGGAGGTTCTTGTCGGGCAGCAGGCGGTCGAGCCGCTGGCGGAGCGTCGCGGGATCGAGCAGGTCTTCCATCCGCAGGCCGACGCGGAGGGCCCGGTCGGCGTAGGCCGGTCCGATCCCCCGCCCCGTCGTGCCGACCTTGCCGTCGCCGAGCCGCTCCTCCATCGCCCGGTCGAGGGCCACGTGGTACGGCATGATCACGTGCGCTGCCCGGCTGACCCGGACCCTCGAGACGTCGATCCCGCGCGCGGCGAGCATGTCGAGCTCGGCGATGAGCGTCGCCGGGTTGACGACGACCCCGCTCCCGATGACCGACGTGATGTGCGGGTACAGCACGCCCGACGGCACGAGGTGCAGCTTGAGCACGTCGTCGCCGCTCACGACCGTGTGCCCGGCGTTGTCGCCGCCCTGGTAGCGGACGACCATCCCGACCTGCTCCGCCAGGAAGTCCGTCGTCTTGCCCTTGCCCTCGTCGCCCCACTGGAGCCCGACGATCACCGTCGCCGGCATCAGCAGCCACCTCCGCGGGCAACGAAAAAGGCCCGGGTCATGTGGCCCGGACCCTTCTGGGTAGACATCTCCCGCGTCGCCGCACCGTTGCGCTGACGGTCCGGTCGGGCCGGGGAGCTCGTCCGTCTCAGACGGGCGATGCCCCTCACTCGAGCGATCGCTGACCTCCTGGATCGCGGGTCCCGGCCCGCGGCTGTCGAGGACTGGCGAAGTATACAGGCGGCCGCGGTCTGACCGCCCGGCGGCCCGGCGGGAGCCGACCGGGGTACCAGAGGTACAGCGGTGGGAGTACGACCGGTAGCGCGCGTGCGCGAGGGCCTCGCCGGTACGCTCCGCCCGTGATCCGGTTGCTTGGGGGCCTGGGCCTTGTGGCCCCGGTCGGCGTTGCCTTCCTGCTGTTCCTCGACCCCCACGCGTTCGACGCATGGTTCGACGGCGGCGGACGGTCGATCATTGCCGCCGTCATCGGGGCGATGGTCGGCGTCTCACTGACGGCCCTGCTCGTGTTCGGCTACTTCCGTTATCGCTTTGCGACGCTCATTGGGGCGGCCGAACGGATTGCGGCCGGCGATCGAGCGGTGGCGGTCAACGTTCCGGACGGCGGACTCGACGGTCGGCTCGCGACGGCGATCAACGGCATCGCGACGACGTTCGCCGCGACCCAGGAGGCGGCGTCGATCGACAAGCTGACCGGCGTCGCGAACCGCCAGTCGCTGCTCGGCGCTCTTTTCACCGAGGTGGAGCGGGCTACCCGCCACGGACGCGCCCTTTCGGTGGCCTTCGTCGACATCGACCATTTCAAGGCGGTCAACGACACCTACGGGCACGGCGCCGGCGACGTTGTGCTCCGCGGTGTCGCCCAGGCGATCAAGACGCACCTGCGCGGGACGGACACGATCGGCCGTTACGGCGGCGAGGAGTTCATGCTCGTCCTCGCCGAGACCGACGTCGAGGAGGCGGCGATCCTCGCCGAGAAGCTCCGGCACCTCGTCCAGGCGCTCCGGTTCCGGGTCGAGGGCAACCCGAACCTCACGGTCACGATCTCGATCGGCATCGCCGGCGGGATCGGGCAGCACCTCCGGACGGACAACCTCGTCCGCGATGCCGACGCCGCGATGTACTCCGCCAAGTCGCTCGGGCGGAACCAGACCTACATCTTTGCGGAGCCCGACGACGACGCGCGGGTCCCGCGCGCCCCCATCTCGCCGACGGGGCGGGCGCGGGCGATCGAGCTGGGCCGTGCCGCGCGCGAGGCGGCGATCGGGGCGCTGACCTCCGTCATCGCACCACTCCCGCACCACCGCGGGAAGCCGTCTCCGTTGATCGCGTCGATCGTCGTGGCGATGGGCCGTCAGCTCGACCTGCCGGAAGTGGAGATCGACCGGCTCAAGGTCGCCGCGCTCCTTCACGACGTCGGCAAGGTCGCGCTGCCGACGGACATCCTCGACAAGCCGACGACCCTCTCCTCGGCCGAGTGGCGGGCGGTCGTCCAGCATCCGCGGATCGGCCAGGTGATCCTCGAGCAGGCGACGACGTTGCGCGACGCGGTCCCGATCATCCTCCACCACCACGAGCGCTACTCCGGGCACGGCTACCCGTTCGGGCTGCGCGGGAACGACATCCCGATCGGTGCCCGGATCGTTGCGGTCGCGGACGCGTACGACGCGATGACGCACGACCGGCCCTACAAGCCGGCCATGGCTCACGCGGACGCGATTGCTGAGCTGCGCCGCCACGCGGGCACTCAGTTCGATCCGGAGCTCGTCACGCTCTTCTGCGACCTTTACTCGCACCGCGCGCCGCAGCCCGACGGGCGGGTCGCGGCGATGATCGAGAACGCGGCCGCCGGGGCGCCGGAGCCTCCGGCGAGCGCCGACGGCGGACGCCAGCCAAAGCGCGACCGACCGACAGGCAGGCATCCCGGGAAGCTCGCGACGGGATAGCGCCTGCCGAAGTCGCGCTACGGCTCGCTCAACTCGGCGATCGAGGCGACCGTGACGGTCCCCTCGACGCTTCGCGCAAGGTTCCGGTCCAGCGTGACGAAGGCGTCGGCCTGGAGTTGGGTCAAGGCGACGTACTCGGCCTCGTACGTCCGAGCCCACCCGAGCCGATCGGCGATCTCCCACGCCTTGCGGCGGAGGACCGCGTCGCCGAGCAGCCGGATCGGAAGCTTGTTGATGCGATCGAGCCGCTCACGAGCCGCGTCCCGCCCGAGGTCGCCGCGCTGAACTGCCTCGTGGAGCGTCGACAGCACCTGCGATCGCAGCAGCGTCGGCGCGAGCAGCTCGTGGGTGCGCGAGACGATGACGCCTGCGGTCACGAGATGGATGACGGCGCCTGCGTCGATCACGAACCTGGTCATCGAATCCTCGTACGCCGAGATGGAGCGGCAACGACCTGCCGGTCCGACGATCGCCGCCCGAGATACGTGGCGATGAAGTGTCCGTCGATTGCTGGTCGAGCGCTCGCTGCTAGGTTCCGCGTACCCGCCACTCCCGCCGAACCACGCAGGGTCGAGCCGGCATGACCGGCCGATCGAGAAGGAGACATGGACCGATGAACAAGGTCCTCCTCACGGGCCGTCTGACGCGCGACCCGGAGATGCGCAGCCTCGCGAGTGGCAAGAGCGTCACCCAGTTCTCGGTCGCGACGAACGAGTACGCAGGGAACGGCAAGGAAAAGGCCGAGTACCACAACGTCGTGACGTGGGACCGGCTGGCGGAGATCTGCGGTCAGTACCTCGGCAAGGGTCAGCAGGTCGCCATCGAGGGCCGCCTCCAGACGCGCTCGTGGGACGACGACCGCGGGCAACGGCACTGGAAGACGGAAGTCGTCGC
>DATFPL010000061.1:0-3442 GCA_035264845.1 Candidatus Limnocylindrales bacterium
GCTCCGGACGCGGACGATCGCGGAGGTCGCCCTCGCGCGCAACCGCTGGTTCACACCGCACACGTGGACGAACGGGATCGGGTTGCTCGCCAATCTGCACGTCGCAGCGGGTGTCGGCGGTGGGCCATACCTCGAGTTCCCCTACGACCCACCGGGCTGGACGCCCGAGCGGCGGGATGCATTTCTCGCCGAGCCGATCTGGCCGGACGCCGACGGGGTCCTGCGCGTGCCAGACCGGCCGGGGATTGGCGCGCTCGTGGACGAGGCCGCGATTCGGCGGTACGCCGCGTGAGCGACGTCGCGGAGCGCGGGCGGCTCACCACCGACGACTGGCTGCAACGAGCCGCGGAGATCCGGCCGCGCACGGAAGCCTTCATCAGTGGTCGCTTCGTGCCGGCGGCGTCCGGCGAAACCTTCGACGATGTCGCCGGTCGCGACGGATCCGTCATCGCGAAGGTCGCGGCCTGTGATGGCGAGGACGTCGATCGCGCGGTTGCCGCCGCTCGGGCGGCGTTCGACGACCGCCGCTGGTCGGATCGATCGCCTGACGATCGCAAGAGGATCCTCCTGCGCTTCGCGGAGCGGATGCGGGAGGAGCGCGACGAGCTCGCGCTGCTCGAGTCGCTCGACGTCGGCAAGCCGATCCGCGACACGCTGGCAGTAGACGTCCCGAGCGCTGCGAAGACGATCCAGTGGTATGCCGAGACGATCGACAAGGTCTATGGCGACGTCGGTCCGACGGGACCGGACGCGCTCTCGCTCGTGACCCGCGAGCCGATCGGCGTCGTCGCGGCGATCGTTCCGTGGAACTACCCGTTGATCATCACGGCCTGGAAGATCGGCGCCGCGCTGGCGACCGGGAACTCGGTCGTTCTGAAGCCGGCATCGCAGTCGCCGCTGACTGCGCTCCGTCTCGCCGAGCTCGCGTCGGAGGCAGGCCTGCCGGACGGCGTCCTCAACGTCGTGCCAGGACGGGGAGCGGTCGTCGGACCGCGCCTCGCCCGTCATCCTGACGTCGACAAGATCACGTTCACCGGTTCCACCGACGTCGGGAAGTCGCTCCTCCGCGCCGTCGGCGAGTCCGACGTCAAGGCCATCACCCTCGAGCTCGGGGGGAAGAGCCCGCAGGTCGTCCTCGCCGATGTCGAGAACATCGAGTCCGCGGCGTCCGCGATCGGATGGGGGATCTTCTACAACGCCGGGCAGACCTGCAATGCTGGCTCGCGGCTCATCGTCCACCGATCGGTCCGGGAAGAGCTGGTCGAGCGGATCGCGGAGCTTGGCCGCCAGCTCGCGCCGGGGGAACCGCTCGACCCGGCGACGCGGATGGGATCGATCGTCGATGAGCGACAGCTCGAGAAGGTCCTCGGGTACGTGGCGCTCGGTCGCGAGGAGGGAGCCGCAGTCGTGGCCGGCGGGGAGCGCCTTCGCGAGGAGACCGGAGGCTTCTACGTCGCGCCAACGATCCTCGACCGCGTCTCGAACACGTGGCGCGTCGCGCGCGAGGAGATCTTCGGGCCGGTCCTCACCGTCACCGAGTTCGAGGACGAAGCCGAGGCGCTGCGGATCGCCAACGACTCGCCGTTCGGGCTCGCGGCCGGGATCTGGACGCGCGACGTGAAGAAGGCCCACCGGCTGGCGCGGGCGGTCCGTGCCGGGACCGTCTGGGTCAACACGTTCGACACGGCCGACATCACGGTGCCGTTCGGCGGCTTCAAGCAGTCCGGCTTCGGTCGCGACAAGGGGATGGCGGCCCTCGACGGCTACACCCAGCTGAAGACGACCTGGCTCGACCTCTCCGGCGAGTGACGCCGTGGCGGCCGTCGCCGGCGCCGGCCGCCGATCAACCGGGCGCCGCCGCCGCGACGTTGGTCACGCGACCCTCGGTCCAGCGGCCGACGTTCGGCAGGATCAGCTCGGGTCGCGAGACGCTCTCGCGGAGGAGCCGGTGGTAGTACGCCTCTTCGGCGGATCTCAGCGGGAGAGCGGCAACCGCGGCCTCGCGCGCGACGTCGACGTCGGCCGCGAGTGGCGCCAGGATCCCGGCCAGCAGGTCGACGGTGCCGGATCCCTCGTCGAACTGCTCCTTCGGGCGCCACGCGATCTCCGCCGGCAGGAGGTCCTCGGTCGCCTTGCGCAGAATCCACTTCTCGACCGGCCGGGCGTCGCGGTCGCGGCGGAGCTTCAGCTCGGCGGGGACGGTCAGGGCGAGCTCGATGAACGCGGTATCGAGGAATGGCACGCGACCCTCGAGGCCATGCCGCATCGTCAGGCGGTCCACCCGCTGGAGGTTCACGTTGTGGAGCCCTCGGACCGAGCGGATGAGCTCGCGATGGAGGGTTGACGGATCCTCGATGTCGGCGTGGTACGCATAGCCGGCAAAGAGCTCGTCGGCACCCTCGCCTGTGAGGATGACCTTGACGTGCTGCGCTGCGAGGCGCGCGCAGAAGTACGTGGGGATCGCGCTCCGCACGAGGTCCTGATCGAATGACTCGAGGGCGGCGACGATGTCCGGCAGCGCCGCGATCACCTCGGCGGCGGTGATGACGTGCTCGTGATGGGTCGAGCCGATCTCGGCGGCGACACGGCGGGCCGCGGCGAGATCGCGCGACCCGGCGATCCCGACGGCGAAGGTATGGAGCTCGTCGACGAGCGGACGGGCGAGGGCCGCGAGGACCGAGGAATCGAGGCCGCCGGAGAGGAAGGCGCCGACGGGCACGTCGCTCATGAGGTGGGACGCGACGGCCTGCTCGAGACCCGTTCGGACGAGCGCGATGTGGTCCTCGACGGGGCGGTCGACCGGCGCCGCGTCGGGCACGTCGTAGTAGCGCTGGAAGCCGACTCGGCTGTCGTACCAGGTCCCCGGCGGGAACTCCTGGAGGTCGTCGACCCAGGCGCCAAGTGCGTGCATCTCCGAGGCGAAGGCGAGGACCGCGGAGCCGTCGGCGGTCCGACCGTGCCCGTAGTAGAGCGGCTTGATGCCGATCGGGTCGCGGGCGAGGACGAGGTGGTCGGCGTCGCAGATCGCCAGCGCGAACATGCCGCCCAGCGCACCCGCCATCGCGGCCCCGCGCTCCTCGTAGAGGTGGAGGACGGCCTCGATGTCGCTGCCGGTCCGGAAGACATGACGGTCCGCAAGCTCGGAGCGAAGGGCCAGGTAGTTGAAGATCTCGCCGTTGGCGACGATCGCGCGGCCGGGCGCCTCGCCATGGAGCGGCTGAGCGCCGCCCAGGGGATCCATGATCGCCAGGCGGCGATGGCCGAGCGTTCCGTTGGATTGGCGGTGGATCCCGGCTCCGTCCGGACCGCGGTGCGCGAGCGCGTCCGTCATCCGCCCGACGAGCGCTGGATCGTCCGCTCCCCAGATCCCCGCGATCCCGCACATCGATGCCGCCCTCAGGTTCCGGAGTTGGCACACGCCCCGCCGGCAAAGCTCGGCCCT
>DATFPL010000062.1:0-1864 GCA_035264845.1 Candidatus Limnocylindrales bacterium
TCGAGACGGCGGTCCGGGCCCTCCACGAAGCGTTCGAGCTCGAGCGACCGGAGGCCGTCGAGGCCGCGGCGGCGGGCTGAGTCGTGGCCGCCGCTCCGTTCCTCTCGCACCAGGAGCGCTTCGCGGTCGTCGCGTCCACGAACGACGTCGTGCGCGGCTGGCTCCGCGACGGGGTCCCTGAGGTCTGCCTCGCCGTTGCCGACGAGCAGTCGGCGGGTCGCGGACGAGACGGCCGGACGTGGGTCGCGCCACGCGGTGCCGCGCTCCTCCTGTCGCTCGGCTTTCGGCCGACGTGGCTGCCCCCGGATCGAGCCTGGCGCCTCGCGGCGACGGTGAGCCTCGCGATGGCCGATGCCGCCGAGGAGGCCGCCGGCCTGCCGGACGGCACGATCCGGCTCAAGTGGCCGAACGACCTCGTCGTCGAGGGGTCGTCGACGATCGCGCTCGACGATCTCGCGGCCGTTGACGCTGCGGCCGCGCTCGCCGCCCCCGTCGAGTGGCGGAAGCTCGCCGGCGTCCTCGGCGAGAGCGACGGCCTGGGGACGACCGATCCGCGTGTCGTCGTCGGCATCGGGCTGAACGCGGGCTGGGCGGCGACCGACTTTCCAGCCGAGCTCGCGGACTCGATGACGTCGCTCCACGAAGCCTCGCGCGGCCGCCCGATCGAGGCGGCGATGCTCCTCGACGCGTTCCTGGGCCGGCTCGAGGTCAGGATCGAAGCGCTCCGCGCAGGACGATTCGACCTTGCCGACTGGCACGCGCGGCAGGCGACGACGGGGCGAACGGTTCGCCTCGACCTTCCCGACGGCGGGAGCGAAACCGTCCGCGCGCTCGGCGTCGACGCCGCGACCGGGGCGCTCGTCGTCGACGACGGCGCGGAGACGACCGAACGGCACGTCCTGAGCGGCGAGATCCGGCACCTCCGACCGGCGATCGGGGATCCGCTCGCCGCGCCCGCGCGAGCGGCGGTGTAACGGGATGGCTCGACCGGTGTTTGGAAGAGGGAACGAGGCGCGAGCGACCTCGCGGATCACGCACCTCGATCGCGACCGGCCGCTCGTGGAGGCGGCCCGAGCGGACCCCCAGCGCTTCGACGCCCTGTATCGCAGGTACCTGGCCCAGGTGTACAACTTCGCCTTCTACGAGCTCCGTGACCATCACGCGGCAGAGGACGCCACCGAGCGGACGTTCCTGTCGGCACTCGCGAGCCTCGACCGCTTCGAGGAGCGCGCCCGGCCCGCCGACGGCGACGGCGCCTCGACGTTTCGCGTCTGGCTATTCCGGATCGCCCGGAACGCGATCGCGACGGAGCGGCGCTATCGGACGCGGCACCCCGCGACGGACCTCGCCGCCGCAGGCGCCGTCCCCGATGGCTCCGACCCCGAAGCCGAGGCGGCGCTCCGCGATGAGGCGGCCGAGGCGTGGCGCGCCGTCGCGAAGCTGCCCGCCGACCGTCGCCGCGCCGTGGTCCTGCGCTTCGTCGACGAGATGTCGACCGCGGAGATCGCCGGTGTGCTCGGGCGGTCCGAAGGCGCGGTCCGTGTCCTGCTGCATCGAGCGCTCCGGAGCGTCGCCGGCGACCTGACGCGCGGCCGATGACGTTTCCCGGGCGCGATCCGGAGGTCGACGCGCTCAGGACGGATCGATATCTCGACTCGCTGCTCGCGGCAGGCGACCGACGGGCGAGTCACGCGCCCGCGGATGCGGCCCTCGACTCCTCCCTGGTCGCCGCCGCGAACCGGCTCCGCCGTGACCTCGTCCGCGTCCACCCGTCGTTCCGTTTCGAGGAGCGGCTCGCGCTGCGTCTCGCCGAGGCGGCAGCGTCGATGCGGCTCGCCCCGGCCGCGGGAGGCGAGGGAAGCGT
>DATFPL010000063.1:0-30724 GCA_035264845.1 Candidatus Limnocylindrales bacterium
ACTTCGTCGAGTCGCAGCGGACGGGGCAGCCGGTCAACGGCCAGTCGGCGGCGAAGGCGGCAGCGCCTGCTCCCGCTGCCGCTCCCGCCACGCCTGCGCCCGCATCCGGCGGAGTGCCGGCACGTGCCCCGGCCTCGCCCGGCCCTGCCGCGTCGCGCGCCGCCGCCGCGGGCACGTCGATCGAGTTCCCCGCCGGCGCGGACGAGGTCCTCGTCCCGATGACCCAGATGCGCAAGGGCATCGCCGCGCAGATGACAAAGGCACTCCAGGCGCCGCACGCCTACGTCCAGATGGAGATCGATGCATCGCGGCTCGTCGCGCTCCGGGAGCGCGCGAAGCGCGACTACCAGGCGAAAGAGGGGATGTCGCTCAGCTATGTCCCGTTCGTCGTCAAGGCGTGCGCCGAGGCGCTCAAGGGCAACCCGACGTTCAACGCCACGTGGACCGAGCAGGGGCTGCTGGCGAAGCGCCGCGTCAACATCGGCGTGGCGGTCGCGGTCGACGACGGCCTGATCGTGCCGGTCATCCGCGACGCGGATACGCTCTCGATCCACGGCCTCAATCTCGCGATCAGCGACGTGGCGAACCGCGCTCGCGCCGGCAAGCTCCGCCTGGACGACTTCGGTGGCGGCACCTTCACCGTCGATAACACCGGCTACCTCGGGACGAACCTCGTCATGCCGATCCTCAACGTCCCGGAGGTCGGGATCGTCACGATGGAGGCGATCACGAAGCGACCGGTCGTCATCTCGACGCCGGACGGCGACGTCATCGCGATCCGCCCCGTGATGAACATGGTCCTGGGCGTCGACCACCGCGCCAACGACGGCGCCGGCGGCGCAGCGCTCCTTCGGGACATCAAGGCCTGGCTCGAATCCGTCGGGCCAGAAACACCGATCTACTGATCGACCCGCCGGCGTCGACGATGCGGATCTTCGTCACCGGTGGCGCCGGGTTCATCGGCAAGCGCGTCGTCGCGCAGCTCGTCGCCGCCGGCCACTCGGTGCTGTGCGTCGTCCGCAATCCCGGCACCGCCGGTGTCGTGCAGCTCGGCGCGGATGTCGCTGCAGGAACGCTCCGGTCGCGCGCCGAGATCGAGCGGCAGATGCAGGGCGCCGACGCCGTCATCCATCTCGCCGGCTCGTACAAGCTGGGCATCTCCATCCCGCAGCGTTCGGAGATGTACGACGCGAACGTCGGCACGACGGAGCGCGTCCTCGACGCAGCGGTGGCGAACGGAGTCAGCCGTGTCGTCCATGTCTCGACCGTCAACGCGTTCGGCAACACGAAAGGCCAGATCGTCGACGAGACGTACCATCGTGATCCGGCCGCCGGGTTCGTCAGCTACTACGACGAGACGAAATACCGGGCGCACCTCGTCGCCGAGGATCGGATCGCGGCGGGCGCGCCCGTCGTCATCGTCCAGCCCGGCGGCGTCATCGGCCCCGGTGACCCTTCGCAGGTGGGCCGCCAGCTCAAGCAGGCCCACGACGGCTCGCTGCGCGTCGTCGCGCTGGCAAACGTGGGGCTGTCGTTCGTCCACGTCGACGACGTCGCGACGGGGATCCTCGCCGCGCTCGAACGCGGCCGGGTGGGGGAGTCGTACGTCCTGGGCGGGACGATCGGGCGGCTTCGAGATGGCCTCGGGATGGCGGCGCGCCTCGGCGGCAAGCGGCTGCCTCGGCTCGAGATGCCGGTGCGCGTCCTCCGCGCGGTGGCGCGGTTCGGTCCTTCCGGCGACCGCCTCGGCCTGCCGCCGAACCTCTCCGAGATCATCGACGCGTCGGACAACGTCACGTACTGGGCGCGCCACGACAAGGCGTCCCACGAGCTCGACTACGCGCCACGGCGCCTCGAGCAGGCGCTCCACGACACGTTCGAGGCCGAGCGCGTCCGACTCGCCGAGGTCGCGCTTGCGGCGGCTGCCGCGCCCCGCGCGTAGACTCCCGGCCATGGCCCGCGAGCTCCCGATGTACTCGCCGCAGGGCGGGGACGCCCACGGCGCCGCTGAGCCCGTGACGATCGCGATGGGCGGCGGCTCGTTCACGGAGCCGGCGTCCGATGGCACACTGCCCCTGCGTCGGCACCCCGACTGGATCCGGGCCCGGATCCCGTCCGGCGACAACTACCAGGACCTGAAGCGGCTGCTGCGCGGCCTGAACCTCAACACGGTCTGCGAGGAGGCTCACTGCCCGAACATCGGGGAGTGCTGGGACCAGCGCACCGCCACGATCATGATCCTCGGCGACACGTGCACCCGGGCCTGCGGCTTCTGCAACATCAAGACGGGGCGACCGGAGTGGTTCGACGACGACGAGCCGCGGCGCGTGGCGGAGGCGATCTCGGGGCTGGGCCTCGAGCATGTCGTCGTCACGTCCGTCGCCCGCGACGACCTGCCCGACGGCGGCGCGCACGTCTTCGCCGAGACGATCCGGCGCCTGAAGGACGCCTGTCCCGGGATGGGGGTCGAGGTCCTGATCCCGGACTTCAACGGGGCGGAGGCGCCGCTCCGTGACGTGATGGAGGCGCGGCCGGACATCCTCAACCACAACCTCGAGACCGTCGAGCGGCTTCAGAAGCCCGTCCGCAAGCGGGCTCGCTGGGACCGCAGCCTTGGCGTGCTCGAGCGCGCGAAGGCGTACGCCGGCGAGATTTCGTACGCCGTCCACACGAAGAGCTCGCTGATGGTCGGCCTCGGCGAGACGCGCGATGAGCTGTCGGCGGCGTTCCGCGCGCTCCGAGAGGTGGACTGCGACATCCTCACGATCGGCCAGTACCTCCGGCCGTCGCCGAAGCACCTGCCGCTCGAGCGCTACTACCACCCCGACGAGTTCGCCGAGATGAAGGCCGAGGCGCTCGCGCTCGGGTTCCGGCACGTCGAGTCCGGACCACTGGTCCGCTCGAGCTACCACGCTCGGGACCAGGTCCCCGGCGCGGAGCTGAGGCGGCTCCGGAGGGAGGCGACACTGGACGGGGAGGGTCGCGTCGTCCCGCTCGCCGGCTGACAGACTCGTGCAACGGGCGCCGCGAGCACACCGGCGCGTGTGCCGCCGCGGGCCCCGCACGCTGCACGCGTGGAGCTCGGAGCGAGCCTGATTCCGGTTGCGCGGCGAGCGCACGGCCGCGTCCCCGCTCGCCCGCTCGCCCTGACAGCCGTCGACGGCTCGCGGGTCGATGCCGCGCCACCTCCCCAGGCCTCGGCTGCGTCGCCCGCGACGAATGAAGCGTCGGTGTGTCGCGTCGACATGCGGGACGCATCGTGGGTGCGCATCCAGTGGCACCTGCGGCTCGCGTCGCCGGACGACAGCGGCGGCGACCCGCGGGAGTTCGGACTGACGGGTCCCGGGTTCGACGGCGTGGTCCCGCCCGCCGGTGTCGATCGGAACGGTAGCGACGTCGTCGTCCGGTTCAACGTGATGCAGGGCCCGCGCGGGCTGCCGCTCGACGACGGCGTCTGGCAGGTGGTCGTGGCGGACGGCCGTGCGGTCACGCCGCTCGTCGTGACCGCACAACCCGGGGAGCTCCCCGAGGGCAGGTGGCAGCTCGGGCGCGGCGAATACCGCGCCACACCGGCCGTCAACGCGGACGGCGCGGTCGCCATCCACATCGAGCTGGACACCTCGATCAAGCGACCGCGGATGCCGGCGCCGCTCTCGAAGCGGGTCAAGCGCTTTGCGAAGCGATGGATCAAGAGGCGCCTTCGCCCCGTCCGTCGGGCTGTGTTCCAGGGCGTCTTCCGCGCTGCCCGTGCGACACGACCCGCCGGCCGCCCCCGAATCCTCTTCACCTCCGACTCGAACGACACGCTCACCGGGAACCTGCGTCTCGTCCACGACGACATGGTCGAGCGCGGGATCGACCGCCAGTACGAGCTGCGGAAGCTGCTCATCTCTCGAGCGCGCCGAGGCCGCGGGCTCCGTGCGCGATTCCGGCTCCCTGTCGAGCTCGGCCGCGCCGACGTCGTCGTCCTCGACGACTTCCACCCGCTCGTGTACCAGCTCGACTTCGACCCTCGCGTCAAGGTGGTCCAGCTCTGGCACGCGTCGGGCGCGTTCAAGACGGTCGGGTACAGCCGGATCGGGCGCCCCGGGGCGCCGAGCCCCTACGGCCGCGCCCACAAGAACTACACGCACGCGATCGTCAGCTCCGTGTACGAAGTGCCGTGCTACGCGGAAGCGTTCGGGATTCCCGAGTCGCGGGTCCACCCCACAGGAATCCCGCGAATGGACCGGTTCTTTGATCCGGAGCGCCGTGCCGCGAACCGGGAGTCGACCTTCGAACGGTTCCCGGAGGCGCGGGGCCGCTTCACGATCCTCTTCGCGCCGACGTTCCGCGGCCACGGATCGCGCGGCGCCCGGTATGACTTCGACCTCCTCGACTACGCCGGCCTTCACGCGCTGTGCGTCGAGAAGGACGCGGTTGTCATCTTCCGGATGCATCCGTTCGTGCGGCGGCCGCTTCTCATCCCCGACGAGTACGCGGATCGCCTCCTCGACGGGTCGGGCCCCGGAATCGAGGTCAACGACCTGCTCCCCGCGATGGATCTCCTGGTGACCGATTACTCATCAGTCGTCTTCGAGTTCGCGGCCCTGGGCAAGCCGATGCTGTTCTTCGCCTACGACCTCGACGACTACGTTTCGAGCCGCGGGTTCTACACCCCGTACGAGGAGTTCGTGCCCGGGCCGATCATCAGGACGTTTCCCGACCTCCTCGACGCGATCCGTCGCCACGACTATCAGATCGAGAAGGTCGCGGCGTTCGCAGCACGACACCTCGACCACGTCGACGGGCGGTCCGCCGACCGCGTCGTCGACCTCATGATGTCCGACGAAGTTTTCAGCGGGTGAGACGGTTCCTCCTCGTCGCGCGCGTGTTCGTCGTCCGACTGGTGCACGGCGTCGCTCGAGGGCTTCCCATTCAGGAGCGGGTCGTCCTCGCGACATCGCATTCCGATGTTCTGACGGGCAACCTGGCCTGGATCCGCGACGAGCTGGCGAGGCGGACGCCGCATGTCAGGATCGTCACGATCGCGTCGCGACCACGCACCGGGCCGCGCGGCATTGCGCGCGCCGCGGCGACGGCGATACGGGGGTCGTACTACCTCGCCACGTCACGGGTGTTCGTGGTCGACGACAACTTCCCGATATTCGCGGTGCGCCGGCGCCCGGGGACGACCCTCGTCCAGGCATGGCACGCGGCCGGCGCCTTCAAGAAGGTCCGCTACAGCCTGGTCGGGAAGTCGTTCGGTGCGGCGGCGACGAGCCTCGAGCCCATCGCCGCGAACTACGACATCTGCCTCGTCTCGTCGCTGTCGTTCGCGCCGTACTACTCGGAAGCGTTTCGATTGCCGCTCGACCGGTTCGTGTCGACGATCGGTATTCCGCGAACAGACGTGTTCTTCGGCGCGCACCGGGCCGCCGCGTTGAGCCGCGCGAAATCGCGCTACCCGGCGGTCGACGGGCGGACCGTCGTCCTGTACGCGCCCACCTTCCGGGGCGACACATTCATCGATGCCCGAGACGGCGCGCTACTCGATCTTCGGGTGCTCAAGGAGAAGCTGGGGCGGGACCACGTCGTGATGCTGCGGCTCCACCCCGTCGTTCAGGAGCGTGCCGCGCTCGACGCGAGCCTTCGTGACTTCGTCATCGACGCCTCCGGCGACCCCGACGTGAACGAGCTCATGCTGGTGAGCGATGTCCTCGTCACGGATTACTCCAGCGTGATCTTCGAATTCGCTCTGCTGGAACGGCCGATGGTGTTCTTCGCGCCCGACCTCGAGGCGTACGAGAGGGAGCGCGGCTTCTACTTCGACTATCGCTCCGGTGTCCCGGGGCCTGTGCTCGAGACGTCCGAGGCCGTCGCCGAGGTCCTGCGGGCCGGCCGCTTCGATCTCGACCGGGTGAGGGCGTTCGCCAAATCGTCGTTTGACGTGGCGGACGGTCGATCGTCGGGCCGGTTCGTCGATCAAATCGTTATGCCGATGCTCGCTGCGGGCGGCGCCGCGCGGCAATAGCGCCTACGCGTCGGCGGAGACACTCGTCCACGCTTCTCCATGCAGGGGGCTGTCACTACGCGTCCACAACCAGGCGACCGTTCCTTCCGCGGGACCTCCTCCGCGCGTTCAGGCCCCCGCGTGCCACGAGTCGCGCTGGCGCGACTCGTGGCAGCGGTCGTTCTCGTCGGCCTGGTCGCAGGCAGCGCCGCGCTGCTGCGGTTCGCATTGCCGGCGGGCGCCGTGTCCGGACCGGGCACCGGCGCGACGAGCCCATCGCCGACCCTGGCCCCCGCCCAACCCGTTGGAGCGCCGGCCGGGTCGGAGCGGGCGCAGTTCGCGGGTACGATCCTGTTCGCGCGCGAGGGTCGGATCTGGTCGGTTTCGGCCGACGCGTTCAGGGCGGTCACGAACGGCGGCCGCGACTCGTGGCCCGTCTGGTCGCCCGACGGCCGCGGGATGTGGTTCATCCGTACGCGAACCGAGGTCGCGGTCGCTCCTTATGAGGGCAAGTTCAAAAAGACGACCCTCGACTACCCGACGCTCATGAGCGCCGCTGCCGACGGCGCGCCGCGCGCGGTGTTCAACTCGCTCATCGACCTGCCGGGCCCTCCGAACGCCAAGTACTTCGTCCAGGTCGTTCAGCCCTCGATCAGCCCGGACGGGAAGATGTTCGCGCTCGCCTCCGACGCCGCCAATCCGCTCGCCGGTGACGTGACGCTGAGCACGCTTGCGTCGAGCGGCGGCCGCATCCGGAACCTCGGCGTGCGATCGGAGCGCGGCACGGGTCACAACGATCCGGCATGGAGCCCCGACGGCAGGCGGATCGCGTTCACCTACGACGCTGGTGACGGCCGGCTGGGCCTGCCAAGGATCGGCGTATATGTCGTTGCATCGAGGGCGATGAAGCTGATCGGCCCATCGGGCTTCGCCAACCCGTCCTGGTCGCCGGACGGGCGCCACCTCGTCGTGGAGCGCGCGGATGGCACAGGACGCGATCTCGCCGTCCTCGACGCCACGACGGGCACCGTTGTGCGGAGGCTGACGACCGATGGCCGCAGCTTCGCTCCCACGTTCTCGCCCGACGGCTCGCAGATTGCGTACCTCCATGTGGAGCGCGCGGCCGCCGACATCCGAATCCTGACACTGGTGCCCGACGACACGTTCGGCGTCTCGGCCGACCGTCCTGTGACCGCGGATGGACACGTCGATCCGGACTCGGGGCTCTCGTGGGCCGCGCCGTGATCCGCACGTACGTCATCGACCCGCCGCGGCGCTCCGGATTCGCAGCGGCCGTGTTCAGCGCGATCTTCCCGGGCCTCGGCCATCTGTATGCGGGACAGCCGCGCCGAGCGATCGCGTGGGCGGCCCTTCCTGTCTTGCTGGTCGCCGCGGTCGTCGTGCTCGTACTGCTCGCCGTCCGCGGCGAGCTTCCCATCTCGCTCGTTGCCCAGGTTGCGAACCCACAGGCGCTCATCGCCGGACTCGTCGGCAACGTGCTGCTCCTGCTCTATCGAATCGCCGCCGTCATCGCTGCGTACCGTGTCGGCGCGTCGACGGCGGGCCCGTACGGCGACCGTTCCATGTCTGGCGGGCGCGGCGCGTCCGTCATCGCGCTCGTCGCCATCCTGATCGTCGTGTCGCTTGCTCACATCGCCGTTGCCCGCCTCGACCTCGCCGCCTACGGGACGCTCACGGCGCTCGGCTCGGGCGACGAGTCGCCGATCGACGACGGCGTGGCGGCAACGCCGGGCGCCTCCGCGGCGGCGCTCCCCGCGCCCGCGGCCGTATGGAATGGAAGCGACCGCATCAACGTCCTGCTGATTGGCGCGGACCACCGGCCCGGCGGCGACGAGTACCTGACCGACACGATGATCGTGGCGAGCCTGGATCCGACGACGAAGAAGGTCGCGATGTTCAGCCTTCCGCGCGACACGGCCGACGTGCCGCTCCCGCCAAGCTTTCCTGCCGCAAAGTCGTACCCGCACGGCGTGTTCCCGCGGAAGATCAACTCGCTCTACACGGTTGCTCGCGCCGATCGGGCGGGCTTTCCGGGCGGCGACGCACAGCGCGGGTTCCTCGCCCTGAAGGCGGCGCTCGGCCAGTTGTACGGGATCGACATCGCCTATTACGTGGCGGTCGACTTCGAGGGGTTCCTCGACGTCGTCGACGCGCTCGGCGGCGTGACCGTCGACGTCCAGGTCCCGGTTCGCGACTACCACTACCCCTCTGACGACGGTCGCGGCAGGCTGAACCTCTACATCCCGCCCGGCATCCACCATTTCAACGGGCCGGAGGCGCTGGCATACGCCCGCTCGCGGCACCAGACGTCCGACTTCGACCGGGCACAGCGCCAGCAACGAATCCTGACCGCGATCGGGCGGCAGATCGACCTCGGCAGCCTCCTCGTCCCGGGGCGCCTCGACGCCCTCATGGGCGCCGTTCGCAACAGCGTCCGCACGGACATCCCGGCGGACCTGTTCCCGTCACTCGTCGCCGCTGCCCAGGGCGTCGATTTCGACGCCCTCACGTCGGTCGTGTTCGCGCCGCCGAAGTACGGCACCGTCTGTTTCCCGTGCGGAAGCAGCGGCGTGTACCTGATCCGGCCGAACATCCCCGCGATCAGGGCGGCCGTTCAGGCCGCGATCGGCGCGTCGCCGCCCGGCACCGCCGCTCCGTAGCCCGGCGCGGACAGGCAACACGAATCGTGCGCTGCAATGAGGACATAGCGTCCCGCGCACGAATGCGGGCGTGGCGGTCGGGCTCGAATTCCTAGTGTCCGCCGAACGGAGAGGAGGGCGAGACAACGGGAGTCGAACCAGCGGATGCAGATTCACGCCATCGTCCTCGCCGGAGGCAACGGTCACCGATTCGGCGCCGAAATGCCGAAGCAGTTCGTCCGGCTGGCGGGTGAGCCGATCCTCCTTCGCTCCGTCCGTGGGATTGCCGCGGCAGGCGTCGATCGAATCGTCGTCGTTGCGCAGCCGAGCTGGCTGTCCGAGACTCGGTCCGTCATCGAGAGCGGCGGCATTTCCGTTCCGATCGAGGTCGTCCCGGGCGGCGCGACTCGCAACGAGAGCACCGCGAACGGGCTCCGCAGCCTGATCGCCGCCGACGACGACATCGTCGTCGTCCACGACGCCGTTCGACCGCTCTGCCCGGTCGACGTGATCCTCCGCTCGATCGAGCCGATTCTCCTGGGCCGCGCCGACGCGACCGATACCGTCATCCCGAGCGCCGATACCCTCGTCGTCGTCGACGGCGACGGGGACGAGGTGGAGGAGATCCCTGACCGCAGCCGGTTCCGCCGCGGCCAGACGCCCCAGACGTTCCGCAAGGCGACCCTCAGCGCGGCGCATGACGCGGCAGCTCGGGCGGGCGACCTCTCCGCGACGGACGATTGCAGCCTCGTCCTTCGGCACGTGCCCGGCGCGCGGATCGTGGCCGTGGCCGGCGACGAGATGAACATCAAGATCACGACTCGCGTCGACATGGTCGTCGCCGACCGGATGCTCCAGATGCAGACGATGTCGCCGCTCGACGGCTCGGCCTCGACGCGCCCGATCGCCGGCGCGCGGATCCTCGTCGTCGGCGGGACGAACGGGATCGGACAGGCGATCGCCACGGCGGCGCAGCGTCTCGGCGCGTACGTCGAGATCGACGGTCGTTCGCTCGGGCTGGACGTTCGCGACGCGCGCAGCGTTCAGGAGCGCGTCGACGCGGCTGCCAGGCGCCTCGGCGGGCTCGACCATGTCGTCGCGACGGCGGGCATCCTCACGATCGGCGCCCTCGCCGACACGTCGAGCGAGCAGGTCGCCGAGGTCATCGACGTCAACCTGACCGGGAATCTGAACGTCGCGCGCGCCGCGTACCCGCATCTCCGCCAAAGTCACGGTTCCCTCACCGTCTTCGCGTCGAGCTCGTTCACCCGCGGGCGCCCCGGGTACGTCGCCTACTCGGCGAGCAAGGCCGCCGTCGTCAACATCGCCCAGGGCCTCGCGGAGGAGTGGGCGGCGGACGGGATCCGCGTCAATGCCGTCAGCCCCGAGCGGACGGACACACCGATGCGACGGCGCGCGTTTCCGAACGAGGCCCACGACGGGCTCCTGTCCGCGGCGGAGGTGGCGAACGCGACGCTGTCGCTCCTCCAATGCGACCTCACCGGCCAGGTGCTCGACGTCCGCCGTCACGACCCGATCTGCGCCACGCCGCGGCACGAAGAGGGCGAGCGAACGCCTGAGCGGCCAGTGCGGCGCGTCGAGCGGCGTCGTCACGAGCCCGTGCCCGCGCAGGCTGCCCGTTATGCCGGCCGCGGCGATCGACGGGAATCCGCGTATGCCCATCCCGGCGCCGCGGGTGAATGAACGGCCTCGAATACGCCGTCACGCGGACGCTGCTCCGTCTGCTCGGCGTCCTCTTTTCGCTCCTCGGCATCCGGTCTGACCGGGTCGTCCTCGCGACGGCCCGGACTTCGAAGCTCGAGGGAAACCTTCTCCACGCCTTCCGCGCGATGCGCGAGCGCCGGCCCGACCTCGACTACGTCCTCCTGCTCGAGCCGTACGGCTACGGGCTCCTCGCCAAAACGCTCTACTTCCTCCGCGCCGTCCGCGGCATGTACTACCTGCGGACGTCGAAGCTCGTCGTCGTCGACAACGCGTGGCTGCCGGTCCACGTCGCACCGCACCCGGGTACGACCGTCGTCCAGGTGTGGCACGCGCCGGGCGCGCTGAAGCGGTTCGGGCGCGACACCGCCGTTCCGGGCAAGGGCCCCGAGGCCAGGTTCCTCCATCGCCACTACGACTACGTCGTAACGACGTCGGAGGCGTCGCGGGTGCCGTGGTCGCGGGCCTTCGCCACGCCTGTCGAGCGGGTGCTGCCGCTCGGGACGCCGCGGATGGACTTCTTCCTCGACCGCGAGGCGACGGCCGCGGCGCGACGCGCGACGCTCGAGCGGTTCCCGGCACTCGTCGGCCGGAAGGTCGTCCTCTACGCGCCGACGTTCCGTGGGCGCGGCGCGGCGAAGCAACCCGCGGCGCGACTCGACGCGAAGCGGTTGCGGGAGGCGCTGCCACCCTCGTACGCGCTCGTCCTCAAGTGCCATCCGAACCTCAATGGCCACACCGAGGCGCCCGACGGCTTCGACGTCGTGGCCGACGCCGCCACGCCGCTCAACGAGCTCTTCACGGTGACGGACGTGCTCGTGACGGACTACTCGTCCTCGATCTTCGAGTACGCCCTGCTCCACAAGCCGCTGGTGCTCCTCGTTGGCGACCTCGCCGACTACGAGCGCGACCCGGGGCTGTACGTCGACTACCGCAGCGGGATGATCGGCACGCAGGTCGCCGACACCGATGGGGTCGCGGCGGCGATCGCCGAAGAGCGCTACGACCTCAGCGCCTACGACGCGTTCGTCGCGCGCCACGTCGGCCCGCTCGACGGCCGGGCGGCGGCGCGCTTCGCCGAGCGCTTCCTGCCCGTCCCGGCCAGTGCCGCCGACGGGGCCGCCGTCCCGACGCCCGCCGTGCTCGAGCCGGTCCGCGTCCGCGAGGGGATCCCGTCAGAGCCGAAATGAAAGGTCCGCCGCGGGACCGGCGGAGCGCCCGAAACCGGGCGCACGGCACCGTTTCCGCGGTACGGGGACGGGAGCCGATTCGCCGCGCTTCGCGCGGCACTGTCGAGCGTGCAGGAGATCCCAGCGTGAGCCACCGACGAGCGGGCGTCCCGTGGGGCGAGGCCTGATGCGTGCGTCCGCGCTCGTCCGCGTCACGCAGCGGGAGGCACCGGAGGGGTTTCGGTCCGACGCCGAGAGCCCCGGGCCGCTCGCGCTGCTCCGCGAGGGGCTCGCCGACATCGCGTCGCGGCGGCCGCTGATCCGCTACCTCGTCGAGGCGGACATGAAGAAGCGCGGCGCGGACACCGCGCTCGGGAACCTCTGGTGGGTCCTCGACCCGCTCCTCCAGATGGTCGTGTACGTGGTCTTCGTGACGATCCTGACGCGCGGGCGGTCGATCCCCGATTACCCGCTGTTCATCTTCGCCGCGATCCTGCCGTGGAAGTGGTTCAACACCGCGGTCATCGACGCGACACGCTCGCTGATCGACGCCGACCGGCTGATCAAACGGGTCCAGTTCCCGAAGATCGTCCTGCCGCTTGCCGCGACGACCGCCGGCGTGACCGGGTTCGCCTTCGGCCTCATCCCGCTCGCGGTGATCATGCTGTTCTACCCGGACCGGATCTCGCCGCTCATCGCGTTCATCCCGCTCATCGCCCTCGTCCAGTTCGTCTTCACCGTCGGTGTCGCGTTGCTCGTCGCGGCGGGCAACGTCTTCTTCCGCGATCTGGGCAACGTCGCGGGCCACGTGCTGCGCTTGTGGTGGTTCCTCTCGCCGGGCCTCTACAGCCTGGCCGTCCTCGACGAATCCGGCGTCGTCGCGCACCACCCGTTTCTTCGAACGCTCGCAGGCGCGAACCCGTTCGCGATCCTCCTGGAGGCGTACCGATCCGTGATCTACGGCAGCACGAGCGGACCGCCGCACGTCCCCGACCTGGCCTCGCTCGCACTCCTGATGGTCGCCAGCCTGGTATTCGTCGCCGGCTCGATCATCGCGTTCAAGCGCCTCGAACCGACCTTCGCGAAGGTCCTGTGACGACCGAGACGGCGGTCGCCCCGCCGACCTTCGAGCCCGCCGCCGCGGAGGACTACGCGATGCTCGCGGAGGACGTGGGCGTCGAGTACGACCTGCGGTTCAACCGCAAGACGCCCATTCGTGAGTCCATCAGCGCCGCCTTGACGCGGAAGCGCGCGGAGCGCTTCTGGGCGCTACGGCACGTGTCGCTGCGGCTCGACCACGGCGAGTCGCTCGCGGTCATCGGCCCCAACGGCGCGGGCAAGAGCACGCTGCTCCAGGTCCTCGGCGGCATCATCCGGCCGTCGGAGGGCCGGGTCACGGGCCGCGGCCGGGTCTCGGGCCTGCTGACGCTCGATGTCGGCTTCGACCGGCAGCTGACCGGGCGCGACAACACCAGGCTCGGGTGCGCGTTCCTCGGTCTCGAGGACGCGGTCACCCGCGAGATCATGCCGTCGATCATCGAGTACGCGGAGCTCGGCGACTTCATCGACGCGCCGCTGAAGACCTACTCGTCGGGGATGCGCGCCCGCCTCGGGTTCGCGATCGCGACATCGGTCGACCCGGACATCCTCCTGCTCGACGAGGTGCTCGCGACCGGTGACGCGAACTTCCGGGAGAAGTCGAAGGCCCGCGTCCTCGAGCTCGTCCAGGCCGCCAAGGCCGTCGTTCTCGTGACCCACGACATGCAGTGGGTCACCGACTACTGCAACCGCGCGATCCTCCTCGAGAAGGGGACGATGATCATGGAGGGCGACCCGCAGGAGGTGGTCGAGCTCCACCGCGAGCGGACGAGGCTCGCCCGGGAGGCGGCGCAGCGGGACGCCGTCCAGGCGCGAGCCGACGCGAAGACGCTGCTGATCCGGTGACCGAATGCCCCGGCCACGCGCCCCGGCGGGCGACCGCGCTGGACAGGCCGCGTACCATTCGCGCCGAGGGGCCCGCGCGAGCGCATTGAACCGTCCCGGGCAACGTCCACTACCGCTCGCCGGCGCCGAGTCGTCATGCAGAGGTCCGGTCCGGGGGGATCGCAGGAACGGCCGAACACGCTGCTCGTCGCGGTCGTCATGCCCTTCTACCTCGCCTGGTCGGCGGTGCGCGGGGCGGCGGCCGGCATGGCCCGTGCGGTCGACGCAGCGCTGGCGCTCGCCTCACGGGCCGTCCGCTCGCTGACCGGGCGGCTCCGTTCGACGCTGGTCGTCGCGCTTGCCGTTGCAACGGTCGCACTCCGGAGCTTCCTCGCTCGCATCGCCCTCGGTTTCGCGGACGTCCGCCGAATGGTCGGGCGCGACATCGCGGGGCTCAGGCGGTCGGTCCGCCGGGCGGCGTCGACAATAGCCGCGGTCGTCGCGCCCTCCGTGCGCGCACTGGCGCGCGCGATCGCGGTCGTGTGGTGGGCCTGGGTCGACCTGGTCGTGGCCGTTGCCGGGCGCCTCGGTCCGCTCCTCCGCCTCGTCGGTCGGTTCGTTCGCAGTGCCGCGAGTGGCGCCGCCCGGCTGCTCGCCGTGGCGCGACGCATCATCATGGCGGTCTGGTGGTCCTGGGTCGCGCTCGTCGTGGCGGTCGCCGCGCGTGTCAGAGGTGCGCTCCGCGTCGTGAGCGACGCGGTCGCCCGGCTCGCCGGCGTCGCCTCGAGCATCGTGGCGCGGGTCGCGCACGCGCTCGCAGTCGGCCTTCGCGACGGCGTTGCCCTCGCGACGCGCGTGATCGTTCGGGCGCTGTCCGCTGCGGCCGGCGCGCTCCAACGGATCGGCTCAGCCGCCATGCCGTTCCTCGACCTTGGCGTCAACGCGGCGCGGCGCATCCGTGCTGCCGTCGTCACGCCGGTCGTTGACGCCGTGATGGCCGGCGGTCGTGCCGGCTGGGGCGCGGTCAAAGCCGCAGCGACGGCCGCGCGGAGCGTCGGCGCGCTCGCGGCCGCGAGCGCAGCCGGGCTTGCCGCACGAGGGCTGCGCCGCGGCGCGGCACTCGTCGCCTTGATCGTTGGCCTCGTGCTCCTGCCCATCCGCGCGGCGGTCGACGGCATCCGGACGGCGGTCGGCGCAGGAGCGCTGGTCATACGGGCGGGACTCGTCGCCGTTCGCGACCGCGTCGCCGCCGCCATCCGCGACGTCCGGCCGCTGTTCGCCGGCGTCGAAGCGGGATTCCGACGCGCCCGGCTCGCGCTTGGCGGGATTCGCGACGCCGTAACCGAATCCACCCGCTCGACCCGAGACGCGTTCGCGACAGCGCGGGCCGACGTCCGCCGCGCGCTCGGCCTGCCCGATCCTCCGCCTCGATCGCTGGCCACCCCCGTGCCATCGAAACCGCGACGAACGTCGCGCGTCGCGACGGTCGCGGGCGGCATCTGGGTCGCCTTCGTCATCGCCGCTGCGCTCACACGGGTGCTGCCCGTCGATCGATCGTTGTCGACATGGCTGCCGCTTGTCGCGGCGCCCTTCGTCGTCGGCCTTCGCGTCAGGGGCGGAGAGCTCGAGCTCGCGATCGGGCTGCTCGTCGGCTGCGCGCTCGTCATCGGATCGCTCGCCGTTTTCGACGCGATCACGGCGACGCCGAGCGAGTTCGCCTCCTTCAACGGCTGGCTCGGACTCGCGTTCGTCTCGGCGTTCGGATGGGTCCCCGCGCGTGTCGTCGTGCACGCATGGCCGCCGCAGCTCTCGACCGTCAGCCCGCCGCTCGAGCTTCCGGACGCCGTACCCGAGCCGGTCCCGCACGGCTGAACCTCGTTGCGGCCGGGCCGCTATCCTCGGGCTAGATGGTCCGCCAGCTGTCCCGCTCGATCCCTCTCGCCGAGCTCCATTGCCACCTCGGCGGCGCCGTGACCCCCGCGATCATGTGGGGAATCGCGCATTCCCAGGGGATCAAGCTCCCGACGAAGGACTACTGGGAGTTCCGCGACATGATCACGGTGTCGCGGCGGTCGCAAAGCTTCGACGGGTACCTCCAGCTCTTCCACTGGACGGAGCTCATCCAGAGCTCGCCGCTCGCCGTCGAGCGCAGCGTGTACGAGGTCGTCGGCGGGGCGTACCGGAAGAACAACGTCACGACGATGGAGCTCCGCTTCAATCCCATGAAGCGGAACCGCGGCGGCGAGCAGGACCTCGATCACATCATCGCGGCGGCCGTGCGCGGGATGGACCGGGCGATGCTCGAGTACCCGGTCAAGCCCGGCCTCATCTTCTGCCTCGACCGGGCGTTCCCGTACGAGCTGAACGAGATCATTGCCGAGAAGGCGATCACGTGGCGTGACCGGGGCGTCGTCGGCGTCGACATCGCGGGCCCCGAATCGGCGACGTTCCGTGTCGCGGACTACCGCCGGCTCTTCCGCCGCGTCCGCCAGTATGGCCTCGGGCTGACCGTCCACACCGGCGAGGCGGGACCCGTCGACGAGGTCGCGCGAGTGGTCGAGCTGCTCGAGCCCGACCGGATCGGGCACGGGGTGAAGTCGGCCTACGACCCGCGGGCGATGGCGATGATCCGGGAGCGCGGCATCGTCCTCGAGCTGTGCCCGTCGTCGAACCTCAACACCCGGGTCGTGTCCGGCTGGGAGGAGTTCCGCTGGATCTTCGACACCTTGCGCCGCAATGAGGTCCGGTTCTCGATCAACACCGACGGCCCCGAGATGCTCAAGACGTACATCCGCGACGAGCTCGCCCAGCTCGGGCGGCTCGGGATCCTGTCGCTCGACGACCAGCGGGTCGCGGCGGAGACCTCGCTCGCCGCGTCGTTCGTCCCCAACGTGTCCGACGTCCCGGCGCCGCGCCGGCAGCCCGCGCGCCGCGAAGTCGTGGAGCGCGAAGAGGCCTAGGCCCGGGGCGCGATCCGGTACGTGCAGGCGCGGTCGCCCGACGCGATGTGGGACTCGCGGACGACGTCGGCGCCGAGGACCTCGCGGAAGAGCTCCAGCTCGGCCTGGCAGGCCGCCGCCGTTCCTCGCGCGACGTGATAGATGGCGCAGTTGTGCTCGAGCAGCCGGATTGTCCCGTCGGGCTCGAGCAGCGTCTCGCACAGGTAGCCCTGCTCGTCCTGGAGCACCGACAGCTCGCGAACGCGCGCGGACAGCGGCGCGTCGGGCTTCACGCGGTCCGCGAGGCGGCGCCGCATCCGGTCGCCGATCTGCTGCCGCCGCGCGGCGAACACCTGCTCCACGAGGTCGTCGCCACCGACCGCGCCGATCGCCTCGAGCAGCCCCGCCGCGAGCCCGTCGTAGTTGGAGGGAAAGAGCTCCTGGGCGTCCGGCGTGATGTCGTAGACGTGCCGTGGGCGGCCCACGCCGTGCCTGACCGTCGTCCGCGCGACGAGCCGCGCCGACTCGAGCGCGCGGAGCTGCTGGAGGACGCCCGTCCGACTGGCGTTGAGTCGCGCCGCGAGCTGCTCGGGCGAGCTCGAGCCGTCGTGACGGAGCCGGAGGAGGATCGCGCGTCGCAGGCTCGACGGCGAGACGCTGACGCCGTTGGCCGAATCCGGGACGCGGGATGGACGTGCGGTGGCTCGATCCTGAGCGGCGACCCTCTCACCAGCCTCGGCCATCGCCGAAGGCTAGCACCGGGTGCGCAACGCTGCTGTCGGGCGCATCCGCGGCCCGGTGGTACGCTCGGATCGATGGATTTCGATCTCTCGCCGGAGCATCAGCTGCTGCGCGACACCATCCGTGACTTCATGCAGAACGAGGTCGCGCCGCACGTCGACGAGCACGAGCGTGGCCGCCGGTTCCCGACCGAGATCGTCAAGCGTCTCGGCGAGATGGGCTGGCTCGGCATCCCGATCCCGGAGGACGAGGGCGGCGCCGGCCTCGACACGCTCGCCTACGCGATCGCGATCGAGGAGATCGGCCGCGTCTGGGGTTCGCTGGGGCTGATCGTCGCCGCGCACACGAGCCTCGGTTGCGGGCCGCTCCATCTCGCCGGCACCGACGAGCAGAAGCAGCGTTACCTCGTCCCGATGGCCGCCGGGAACGTCATCGGTGCCTACGGCCTGACGGAACCGAACGCCGGCTCGGACGCCGGCGGGACGCGCACGACGGCGCGCTTGGAGGACGGCCCGGACGGCGGCTGCTGGGTTCTCGATGGCGGCAAGCGGTTCATCACGAACGCGGGCCAGGCGGGGACCTACATCGTCACGGCGAAGACCGGCACGACCGACAAGGGCGACGCCGAGATCAGTGCGTTCATCGTCCCGGCCGATACGCCGGGCTTCAGCGTCGGGCGGCTCGAGGAGAAGATGGGCCTCCACGCCTCGGCGACGGGCGAGCTGCTGTTCGACCGCGCCAGGGTGCCCGCCGCGAACATGCTTGGTGACAAGGGAACGGGCTTCCGCACGTTCCTGAAGATCCTCGACGGCGGCCGGGTGTCGATCGGTGCACTCGCGGTGGGGCTCGCGCAGGCCGCGCTCGATGCCTCGATCCCGTACGCGAAGACGCGGGAGCAGTTCGGCCGACCGATCGGGTCGTTCCAGGGTGTTGCGTTCATGGTGGCGGACATGGCCACGGAAATCGAGGCCGCCCGCCAGATGGTCTGGCGCTCCGCGTGGCTCAAGGACCAGGGCCGCGACTACGGGCTCGCCGCCGCGCAGGCCAAGCTGTTCGCGTCCGAGGTCAGCTCACGCGCGACGAACAACGCGATCCAGATCCACGGCGGCTACGGCTACGTCGAGGAATACAAGGTCGAGCGGTTCCTGCGCGACGCGAAGCTCACCGAGATCGGCGAGGGAACGAGCCAGGTCCAGCGGCTCGTCATCGCCCGCAAGATCCTCGACCTGCGCGTCGTCTGACCGCGCCGCTGCTTCGGCCGCGACCGCCGGCGCCGTGATCAGACCGCGACGAGCCTCACGATGAGGCGCCACTGGCTCTGCGCTCCGAGGCACGTCTGGAGCGTCATGCTCGGGCGCGATTGCGCCGCCCATGCCCAGTCGGCGCCGACCGGCGACACGACCTTCCAGTACGAAACCCGGTAGCTCCTGACGCGGCCGTTGCCGTCGGCATAGACGACGAGCATGCCCTTGTGCAGCCGGCCCCGGACGTAGGCATCGTGGAGTGGCTTGAACACGGAGTACGCGTGGCCGAGCAGGTAGACGTTGTTGCGGCCCGCGCAGCCCCAGCGGTAGACGTAGTTGTCCGGCGGGCGGGACCGCGAGCACGGAAAGAACGAGATCGATCGGTTGATGCCGAGGGCCGGGATCCAGACGTGGTTGCGGCCGTGGAACGCGGTCGCGGCGCTCGGCGGCTTCGGCTTCGCGACCGGCTTCGCGACCGGCTTCGCGACGGCCGGCTTGGGCGTCGGCTTCGGCGTTGTCGGCTTTGGGACCGTCCGCGCGGCCGAGGGGTGAACGCTCGGCACCGCGACGGCGGGCCTCCGCGCCAACGAGGCGAGCCCGGCGGTGAGCGCAACCGCGGCCGGTGCGACGCTGTCGACGGACCCCGGAACGACCGCATTCGGGACGACGCCAACAGCGGCAGCGCTCGACTGCGCGGCGAGCGAGACGGCGATGAGCGAGGCCGCGAGCCAGCGGCGGAACGGGACCCTGGGGGACATGACCGGAGCGTCCCGGTCGTGCCCTGACCGCTCCCTGGCTCGGAGGTCCGGCGCGTCATGGGAAGGTGGAGCGGTCCTGGAATCGAGTCAGGACGATGGTCACGGCACCCATCCGCCGCGCACGCCACCGAACCTCACTCAGGCCTGTTGCGTGCTGTCAGCCCCCGGTTCCGGCGGCTTCCGTCAAACCTGCCCGGAGCGCCGCCGAGAACCGTGGCGCCCACGGGCCCTGCCCCGCCAGGACGAAGGGTGAGGCGTCGATCGAGGCGAACGCCTGCGGGTCGGTGACGTACGACCTCGCGCACGTATCGACGTCGGCGCGGCGGTTCACGAATGACTCCCGGCTGCCGAAGATGTAGAGGTAGACGGGGACGGGCGTTGTCTGGTCGAGACCCGATGCGCGGAAGCTGATCGCGGTCTTCGCGAGGTTCGCGTCGCGGCAGCCCGCGTCGCCGGAAACGACGTGGTCGATCGCGATGCCTCGCGCGACCAGCGACGAGGAGATCCCGAGGAAGTCCGCCGGGGTCGGCGCGGGCGGCGTTCGCGACACGACGCCGCAGCCGGCGAGAACCGCGGCAATGCTGACGACGCCGACGACGCGAACGACGCGCTGCCACACGGCGAGGACGAGGGGGATCACGAACCGAGGCTAGCACTCGTCGCGGTCGAGGGCCGCGGCCGGGCCCGGTGCTAGCATCGACTCGTGGCCGCGCGACATTGGCCGACGTTCGGCCGCGACGTCCCCGACGCTGCGTGGCGGCCCGGCCGCGAGGAGCTGGAGGGCAGCCGGCTCGGGCGGTTCGTTCGCGGCACGGGGCTCCCGGATCTCGAATCGCTTCAGGCGCGCGCCGTCGCCGAGCCCGGCTGGTTCTGGGGGGCGGCGGCGGACGACCTCGCGATCGCCTGGCAACGGCGCCCGACCAGCGTCCTCGACGCGTCGCGCGGTCCGGAGTGGACGCGCTGGTGGACGGGCGGCGCGTTCAACTACGCCGTCGCCGCGGTCGATCCGCGCGCCCAGCGGGACCCCGAGGGCGAGGCGGTCGTCTGGGAAGGCGAGGACGGCGAGGTCCGGCGGCTGACGAACTCCGAGCTTCGCGACCTCGTCGACCGCGCGGCTTTCGCGTTCGAGGCCCTCGGTGTCCGCGACGGCGATCGCGTCGGGATCTACCTGCCGATGCTCGTCGAGACGGTCGTGACCGTGCTTGCGCTCGGTCTCCTGCGCGCCATCTATACCCCGATCTTCTCCGGCTACGGGGCGACCGCGGTCGCGAGCCGGCTTCGCGACTGCGAGGCGACGCTCCTCGTGACGGCTGACGGCTTCCGACGCCGCGGCGGGACCGTCGCGCTGAAGGAGACTGCGGATGCGGCCGTCGCCGACGCCCCTTCAGTTCGGCGGACGGTCGTCGTTCGCCGGCTCGCCGACGCCATCGAGGTGCCGTTCGATGCCGAGCGCGACGTGTGGTGGGACGAAGCGCTTGCCGCGGTCCCCCGCGACATCGAACGTCCCGGACGTCCGATCACCGACCCCGAGACCCCCTACATGATCATCTACACGTCGGGGACGACAGGACGACCGAAGGGTGCGGTTCACGTCCACGGCGGCTTCCCGATCAAGGGCGCGCAGGACCTCGCCCACTGCTTCGACCTGGGGCGGGAAGACACGCTGTTCTGGTTCACGGACCTCGGCTGGATGATGGGTCCCTGGTCGATCTCCGGCTCCCTGCTGCTTGGCGCACGGCTCGTGCTGTACGAGGGGACGCCTGACTTCCCCGGACCGGATCGGCTGTGGTCGATGGTCGAGCGCCACCGGGTCACGCACCTGGGACTGTCGCCGACGGTCATCCGCGCGCTGATGGGCCATGGCAGCGAGCCAGTCCGCGCGCACGACCGCTCGTCGCTCCGCGTCCTCGGGTCGACCGGCGAGCCGTGGAACCCCGACCCGTGGTGGTGGTTCTTCCGGGAGGTGGGGGAGAGCCGCTGCCCGATCGTGAACTACAGCGGCGGCACCGAGGTCTCGGGCGGCATCGTCGCCGGGAATCTCCTGACGCCGGTGCGTGCGTGCTCGTTCGGCGGCCCGAACGTCGGCGTCGCGGCCGACATCGTGGACGCCGCGGGCTCACCGGTCCGCGGCGCGGTCGGGGAGCTCGTGATCCGACAGCCGCTGCCCGGCATGACGCGGGGCTTCTGGAACGACCCTGAGCGCTACCTCGACGCGTACTGGTCCCGTCTGCCCGGCATCTGGGTTCATGGCGACTGGGCGCTTGTCGACGACGACGGCTACTGGTACATCCACGGCCGCTCGGACGACACGCTCAAGGTGGCCGGCAAGCGGGTCGGGCCCGCCGAGGTCGAGAGTGCCGCCGTCGCGCATCCCGCGGTGATCGAGGCCGCGGCGATCGGCATCCCGCACGACGTCAAGGGCGAATCGATCGCGGTGTTCTGCGTCCTGCGCAGGGGTGAGACCGACAGCGCCGACACGCGCGCAGCGATCGCAGCCGAGGTCGTCCGCGAGCTCGGCAAGGCCCTCAAGCCCGATGTCGTCGAGGTCGTCCCGGCGCTGCCGAAGACGAGGTCCGGCAAGGTGATGCGGCGCGTCATCCGCGCCGCCTACCTGGGACTCGATCCCGGCGACGTGTCCGCGCTCGACGACGCGTCGTCACTCGACGCAATCCGCGCCGCGCGGACGGGTCGCCGCTAGCGGGCGACTACCGGCCTCCAGCTCGTCGCTTTGCCTCGCGAAGGCGCGCGAGGGTGTCGACCTCGTCGGTTGCCCGCGGCGGCGCAGGAGACGCGATTGGCTTGCCGGCCGGCGCCGCGACGGGCCCGGCCGCCGCGGTGACCGGCGTCGGTGTTGCTGCCGGCGCGGCGACCACGGCGACCGCGGCGACGGGCGCCGGGAGCGCGGGTTCCGCGGGCGCGTCGGGGCGCAGCAGGGCGGCACGGGCAGCGGCGCCTGCGGCGCGATCGCGCGCCGCGAGCATCACGTCGACGGGCACCGTCCGTGGCGCGACCCGTCCGCGGCGCCACTCCACGACCGCCCGTCGCGCGTCGCGGAGCTCGCGCCGCCCCAGCGAGACGCGACGGAGCGCAACGTCGAGCGGCCACAGCAGGAGCGCGACGATGAGCAGCGCCGGCCAGAGCGGCGTGAACGAGCTCGTTGTCGCCAGGTCGTGGACCCACGGGTCTTCGGCCAGCGCGATCGCCCGGCCACCGGTCGCCGCGCGGAGCGACGCGAGGAACGGCTGGTTCGGGCCGAGCAGGCGGTACTCGGCGGCGGTCGGGGCGACCAGGCCCACATTGCGGCCCAGCGCGGGACTGCCGGGTCGCGTCTGCGCGATCCGCATCGGGTACGCGCCGTCGTCGAGCGGTCCCAGCGGCGCCTCGTACACGCCGGGCGCGATCTGGTTGAGCTGGACCGTGACCTGCGTCAGGTCGGGTCGGACGATGTGCGCCGTCGTCGAGTAGAAGTCGCGCGGTGAGCCATCCGCATCGACGCTCTCGACTCGCAGCGTCGTCGACTGGCCGTCCTGGACGAACGACGCCTCGATCCCGCCGGTCTCCTCGCCCGGCAGCGTCCACCCGACGAGCTGACTGAAGAACCGCGAGAAGCCCTGCCAGCCGATCCAGTTGTGCGCCCAGCGCCCGGTCGAATCGGACGTCCAGGCGACGGATCGCCCCAGGCCGTACTGCCACTGGGCGAGGAGCGGGTCGTCGCGTGCGGTGACGAGGACGGTCTGCGCCGCGGGCTTGGCCGTCGTCCCGTTGTACCCGAGGAGCTGCGGAAAGCCCTGATCGAGCCCGCGCAGGATCGGCGAGGAGCTGGTGAGAATTGGGTGGAACGTCTCCTCGACGATCTGCTGGCCGGAGACCTGCTGCGTCTCCTTGAGAAAGATGTCGGGGATGCTAGCCGGGTTGATCGCGTCGTAGAAGCGGCCGCCGCCCTGCTTCGCGAGTCCCTCGAGGAATGGGTTCGCGCCGCCGCCCGCACCGACGGTCGACAGCGTGATCCCGGCCGCCTTCATCCGCTTCAGGATCTCGTCGTACTGGCCCGAGCTCGACCAGCCGTCGGTCAGCAGGATGATGTGGCGCCGCGTCGCGGTCGCTCCCTTGAGCGACTCGACCGCCTGGTCGAGCCCGCTGAAGATGTTCGTCTGCCCGTTCGGCGCGATGCCGCCGATGTCGGCCTCGAGATTGCCGATGCCGCTCAGCGCCTGCGTGTGGACGACCCAGTGCGCTTCGCTGTCGAACGCGACGACTCCGAGCTCGTCCCTGGCCGACATCGCGGCCGCCGCGCGGAGGATCGCCTCCTTGCCGATGTCGACCTTGCGGACGCCGCCGATCTGGCTGCCGCCGCCGGGATTCCCGCCGTTGAACGTGTTGCAGTGGCAGGCGTCCATCGACCCCGACTTGTCGATGACGACGACGAGGGCGACGTCCGGCTGCTTCTGCCGATCGCGGACGCCCATGTCGACCGGCAGGCTCTCCTCGAGCGGCGTTTTCGCGTAGCCGCCCGCTCCGTACGTGTGCGGGCCGCCAACCATCACGAGCCCCTTGCCGAGGTCGCGGACGTAGACCTGGAGGAGGGCCATCGCCTTGTCCGCGAGGCGGATCTTCGGGACGTCGACGAGGACGATGCTGTCGTACGCCTCGAGCCCGGCGAGGTCGCCGGGAAGCGCCTCCGGGACGACGGTCGAGACGTTCTGGTGCTCCGTCCTGAGCGCGCCGACGAGCTCTGCGCCTACCTTGGCATCGCCGCTGACGACGAGGATCCGGGGCTCGCCCGTGACGATCGTGTTGGCGTCGCCGCGGTTGTTCTGGCTGAACGTGTCGCGCGCGGCCTCGACGACGGCGCGGAACGTGTGGAACCCGGGCTGGGTCGGCTTGATCCGGAACGTCACACGGTTGAGTCCCGCGACGAGCTCGACTGGCTGCGTGGCGACGACGCCACCGTCGGCGAACAAGCGGACGGTTGCCGGCTGCGCGACCGTGGACCGAACCTCCGCGACGGCCTCGATCTCCTCGCCGAGCCGCGACGTCGTCGGGGCCTGGAGCCGTTCGACGAGCACCTCGTCGCGCCCGTCGAGGCCGATGACGCGGGTCTCGACCTGGACTCCTCTCGCGGCGGCGAGCGCGGCCTCGGTCTGGCCGGAGCCGGTGGTGTCGTTGCCATCCGAAAGGAGCACGATCCGCTTCTGCGCGTCGTCGGGGAAAAGCGCCGTTGCGAGACGCAGCGCGCCGCCGATGTCGGTCGCGGCGCGGGTTGGGGTCGACGCGATCCGCTCGACCTCGCGGAGCTCTGCCGGGAGGCGCTCGACGAGGGCCTCCTTGCCGAAGGCCACGATGCCCGCGACATCGCCGTTCGGCATCTCCTTCAGGCTGTCGCGCACGAAGGCGAGCGCCTCCTCGCGGCCCGGCGTCCCGACCGAATCCGACAGATCGACGACGAACACCGTCGCGAGGCGATCGACGGGCAGCACGAGCTGGAAGCCCGCGACGGCGAGTACCAGCGCCGCCAGGATCAGCGCCCTGACGAGGAGCGCCGTGCGTCGCCGGCCCGCGCCGATCCTGCGCCGCGACGTCGCGTGGAGCAGGAACGTGAACGCGAGCGCCGGGACGAGGATGAGCAGCGCGAGCGGCGCGTCGAACGCGATGCCCATTCAGCCGCCTCGCGCCGTGCCGCGCAACCGAACGGCAACCGTTCGTCGGAGCCGCGTGAGCGCGTCGCGCTGATAGACCGCCCACTCGACGCAGAGGAATACGACCGCCACGAGGACGAGCGGGATCCACAGCTCGTCGCGCGCCGCGGGGCGATCCGTCGACGCGGCGGGCGCGGCCGATGGCCCTGGCGCCGCGTCGACGCCGAGCGCCGTGATTCGGGCCGGATCTCCCGGCGCGATGTTCGACTCGCGGGCATCGAAGAGATCGACGGCGAATCGGAGCGGCGCGTTCGGATCGACGGGCGGAGCAGACAGTCTCCCGCTCCCCGCCGCCTGCGACGCCGGGGGAGTGGCCAGGCTCGCGCCGGGCGACGCGCCCGCTCCCGCGGGGGCGATCGGCGTCACGACGTAGATCCCGACGAGATCCGTCTGGCTGAACGTCACCGTCGAGCCGGCGACGAGCGTGCCCGGGACGAGGTCCGTCGTCGTTCCGTCGGGGCGACGCACGCTCAACCCCGTCGCTCCGGCCGGAATCGTCAGCGACACCGGGGAGCCCGGGCGGACCGCTTCGGTGGGGGCGCCCGCGGCGCCCATGAGCTCACCGGCGAGGTTCGCGACGAGGATCGGGAACGCGACCTGGAGTGGCAAGTCAGACCGCCGCGGCTCGAACGCCAGCACCGCGGTTCGTAGGCCGGCTCGATCGCCGGCGTACAGGAGCGGCGTGCCGGCGGGCCCCGGGATGACAGTCCTCGCCCAGCCGGGGAGCGTGAGCTTTGACGCCTCGGCGATGTGGGTCGTCGAGAGGTCGACGTAGCGAAGGATCGGCTCGGCCCGGTCGAGCGAGCCGATTGCGGGCTCCTTCAACGTCCCCGCGACGTCGCCGAGCGGGCTAGTTCGCGGCGGCGCCACGGCGAGGATCGCGGTCGACGGCAGCGTTGGCGGAAGGTAGCCGTCGAAGACGATGAGGTCGAATTTGTCCAGACCCGTCGTAGTCGGGTAGTCCTTCGTCGCGCGGCCGTACAGCTCCGTGTTCGGCAGGTAGGTCAACGCGGTCTGGAGATACGGATCGCCGTCGGTGACGAGCAGCACGCGACGCAGCGAGTCGCGCGGCACCACGGCCCACGCGCGATCGTCTGACGCAAGTCGGTCGTTCGACGGAGCCTCGGCGGGGTCGTCGACGAGGCGCACCTCGATGGCGTCGATCGCGCGCGTGTTCTGCTGCGTGATGTCGTCGACGACGATCTCGGCCCGCGCCTGCGGATCGACGAACATGTCGCGCGAGTCGATCAGCTGGCCGTCGGCGTACACGTCGAGTCGCCGCCTGGCCTGCTTGACGTCGAAGTTCGCGACGCTGATGAAGGCCGACTTCGTCAATCCCGACGGCGCGGTTCGGATCGCGAGGGCGACGATCGCCTGGTTCTCACGTCCGCGCCCGACCCTCAGGACACGCACTCGTGCATCGACGCGCGTCGTCGGCATCGACGCGAGCGCGGCGTCGGTCGCGACGAGAATCTCGGCGTCACCGGACCGGGCTGCGAGCGCCGACGCGAGCCGCAGCGCGTCACCGAGATCGCCGGTCGAGGCCGTCGCGTCGATCGACATGATCGACTGCCGCACACGCGCCAGATCGCTCGAGCCGGTCGTCACGACGCGCGCCGTGCGGCCCGCGGCGATGACGCTCACCTTGCCGCCCGATGGCAGGTCGCGGAGGGCATCGACGGCCGCCTGCTTTGCCACCGCGAGGCGCGTCGGTGCGACGTCCGTCGCCGCCATGCTCGCGGACGCGTCGACGATCAGGACGATGTCGCGGGCGAGCCCGGCGGGCCGCTCGAGGAACGGGCGCGCGGCAAGGAGCGCCAGCACGATGACCAGCAGGAGCTGGAGGAGCAGCAACAGGCTCCGCCGCAGTCGCTGCCACGGCGCGTTCGCCTCGACGTCGGCAAGGAGCCGGCTCCACAGCAGGGTCGACGGCACGACCGCCTCGTCGCGCCGCAGCTTGAGCAGGTACATCGCGACGACGAGCGGCACGAACACCAGCCCGAGCAGCGCGAGCGGCGTGGCGAACGGCATCGGCTAGGCCAGCACGCGGCGTCGTCGCAGCTCGGCGAAAACGAGCTCGGCCAGGGGCACGTCGCTCGACAGAGGCACGTAGCTCGCACGGCGCTTCGCGGCGAGGTCCGCGAACCCCGCCTGCCACTCGGCAAGTCGGGCCTTGTACCCGTCGATCGTGCCGAGATCGACCGTCACGTCGACCCGCTCGCCGGTCTCCGAATCGACGAGCCGCACGTCGCCGTCCAGTCGCGGATCGAGCTCGTCCGGCGAGAGGACGTGAAGAACGATCAGCTCCGCGCTCGCGGCCGCCAGCTCGCGGACCACGCGGTCGGCGTTCGGGTCGAGAAGGTCCGAGATGAGCACGATGACGCCACGTCCCGTCAGTTGCGCGCCGGCGCGTCGCGCAGCCGCCAGGAGATCCGTCGCTCCGTCCGCGGGCTGGATCGAGGAGAGGTTGGAGAGGAGTCGAAAGACCCGACCTGAGCCGCGCAGCGATGACTGCCGCTGGGACGTGCGGCTGCCGAGGACGGACACCGCGACGCGGTCCTCCGACGCCAGCCCGATGTACCCGAGCGCCGCCGCGGCGCGCTTCGCGAACAGCAGCTTGGGCGGTCGACCGGCGGCCATCGACGCCGACGCGTCGACGAGGAACGTGACGGTGACGTCCTCTTCCTCGACGAACAGCTTGACGAACAGCTTCTCGAGCCGCGCGTAGACGTTCCAGTCGAGCTGCCGCAGGTCGTCGCCGAGCGAGTAGTCGCGGTAGTCGGCGAACTCGACCGACTGGCCTCGCTTGACGCTCCGCCGCCCACCCTTCAGGCCGCCGCGAACCGGCGAGCGCATGAGGAGCAGCAGCCGCTCGAGCTGGCGGAGGAACGTCTCGTCGAAGACGGTCGGGTCGACGTCATTCGGCAGGAAGACGGGCTTGCCATCACGTCCAGCGTGTCCGGGGCGCGGGGACGCGGCCGGAGACGGAACTGCCGGTGTCTCGCGCTGTTCGGTCATGCCGTGGCCGCGCCCGCGGCTATTCGACGGCCGGAGCCGCGACCGCGTCGAGGATCGAGCGAACGATGGCCTCCGCGGTGATCCCTTCGGCCTCGCCCTCGAAATTGAGGATGACCCGATGCCGAAGCGCGGGCAGCGCGGCCGCCCGGATATCGTCGATCGAGACATTGAACCGGCCGTCGAGCAGCGCAGCGATCTTGCCTGCCGTGACGAGCGCCTGCGCGCCGCGAGGGGAGCCGCCGTATCGCACGTAGTCACGGACGATCTGCGGGGCCCGCGGCTGGTCCGGATGCGTCGCCGACAGGACGCTGACCGCGTACGCCGCCACGTGTGGCGCGATCGGGACCGCGCGGGCGAGCCGCTGCATCTCGACGATCTCGGCCGCGGAGCAGACCTTCGCCGCCGTCGGCGATTCCGAGCCCGTCGTGCGCTCGACGATCTGGACCAGATCCTCCTCCGACGGGAACGCGACCATGATCTTGAAGACGAAGCGATCCAGCTGCGCCTCGGGGAGTGCGTACGTGCCCTCCATCTCGAGTGGGTTCTGCGTGGCGAGGACGAAGAACGGCGGCTCGAGCGGGTAGCGCTGCCGCGCGACGGTGACCTGGTGCTCCTGCATCGCCTCGAGCAGCGACGACTGCGTCTTCGGCGTCGCCCGGTTGATCTCGTCCGCGAGGACGAGGTTCGCGAACACGGGTCCGGGCTGGAAGCGGAAGACGCGGCTGCCCTCCTCCTCGATGAGGATGTTCGTGCCGGTGATGTCGGCGGGCATGAGGTCCGGCGTGAACTGGATCCGGTTGAACGTGCAGTCGATGACGTCGGCGATCGTTCGGACGAGCATCGTCTTGCCGAGCCCCGGGACGCCCTCGAGGAGCGCGTGACCATTCGCGAGGAGGCAGGTCAGCGTCTGCCGGATCAGGTCGCGCTGCCCGACGATGACACGACCGACCTCGCGCTCGATCGCGGTTGCGCGCTCGGCGAACACCTCCGGAGCGAGATGGCCGGGAGGCGGGGCGGCGGTCGGCGACGATGTCACGTGATCCCTCCGGGTGACGCTGGTGGGCTTCGCGCGCGGATCAGCGCGACGGGTCGAGCGAGCTGAAGTAGTCGCGCACGAAGTCCTTGACCGATAGCGGCACGTAGTTGCGGTCGAGCGTCGTCTGCGCGAACCGATAGAAGTCGGCGTAGACCTGCTGGTACGGGGTGAAGGCGCCGTTGTTCGAGCCGCTTCCGGTCCCGTTGCCGGACTGCGTCTGGCCGTCCCCGCCGGTGCCGGACACGTACGACGGGTCACCGGGCTTGCCGATCCGATCGAACGGCGCGAAGACCGTACCGAGGTCGCCGCCGACGGTTGCCGGCTTGTTCCCATTGACCGGGCCACGTGGTGCGCCTCCGGAGCTGCTCCCTGAGCCGAGGTACGCGGCGTTCGAGCCGCCACCGCCAAGGCTGCCGCTCGTCGAGCCCGAGCCCTGCCCCTGGCCCTGCCCCTGGCCCTGACCTTGCCCTTGGCCCTGGCCCTGACCTTGCCCGTTGCCCGGGCTCTGGCCCGCTCCTTGCCCCTGACCCTGACCCGATTGGCCGGATGAGCTCCGCTGGTTCCCCGAGTTCGCCAGATCGCGGCGCGCACCCTGGAGCCCCGACGCCGCTCGCGCGAGGTCCCGGTTCACGCCGATCCGCTGCCCGGCGCCGCGGAGCGACTCGCCGAGGCGCCCCAACGCGGCCTTGGCGCCCTCGGTGTCGCCCTGCCCGAGGCTCTGGGCCGCGTCGCGGAGCGCCTGACCGGCCGAACCGTCGGCCTGGCTCGCCGTCGACTGCATCTCCGACAGCTGCCGCGCGAGGAGGGCCCGCTCTTCCGGTGTCAGCCCGTCGAGCTTCTCGCCGAGCTTGCCAAGGTCCTCCGAGGCCTGCTTCGGGTCGCCGTCGCGGTTCGCCGTTGGCTCGCCGGTGGCGGCTCGCGAGAGCGCGCGGCTGAGCGACGCCAACGACGACGCACGCTGCTCGATCGCCGGGTCGAGGCGGCTGCGGAGGTCGGACTCGACGCTGCCGAGACGTGCCAGGTTGACGTCCAGCTCGTCGGGCCGCTGGCGGAGCTGGCGTGCCAGCTCCCGGAGCTCACGGGCCAGCTGCGTCCGTGGGTCGTTCGCGTCCGCACCCTTGCCCTCGAGCTCCTTTGCGACCTCGTCGATCCGCTCTGCCTGTCGCGTCGCTTCCTCGCGCACCTCGCGGGTCCGCGCAATCCGCGCGTCCTGGGGGTTCGGGATCAGCAGGACGGGCAGCAGGAGAAGTCCGGCGACGAACGCCGTCGCGGCCGGGCTGCGCGAGAAGCGGGGTCGGAACAGGTTCGCGGGCACGGTCGACAGGGCGCCCGCTGCGTCGTGCCGCTGGCGCCGGATGAACCGCCGCTCCTCCGCGGCGTCATCCGGCGAGTCGCCCTCGACGGTTTCGTCAGCGATCGTGTCGGGCAGTGCGGCCGCGAGCGCGAGCGCCGTCGTGACGCGGTCGCCCAGGCCCCCCTCCGCGTCGACGGCGAGTGCCGTCTCTCCCAATGTTGGCCTCGCGACCGTCGCCGCAATCGCGAGCGCGACCAGGCCGGCGATCGGGATCGAGACGGCGAGAGCCGGGGCCGCCTCGACCGGCACGAACCGCGCGACGGTCCAGAGGGCAAGCTCTGCGGCCGCGATGGCGGCGATCGCGACGAACGCCCGCCGAACGAGTCGCCGGACGAACAGCCGGGCGCGGTGTCGGCGCAGGATCGACCGGATCTGCCGAAGGTCGGCGTCCATGGCCCCGGGAGCGACGGCCGCAGGGTCCGGCGGCGCGAACCGCGCCACACCCGGGAGCGCGGCGTTGCCGGGGCGCCGC
>DATFPL010000064.1:0-11759 GCA_035264845.1 Candidatus Limnocylindrales bacterium
ACCGACCAAGGGCTTATGAGTCCCCTGCTCTACCACTGAGCTACTCCGCCGAGCGCCCGCGATTGTACCGAATCGGCCCGATTTGGCCGATTTGTGCGGCGCCGGGCGGGCTAGCTGGGGCCGGGCACGCCGGACGCGGCCGCTCCGATCGTCCACCTGTCTCCGACGCATAACGGCGCATCGTGACGAGCGACCTCGCGATTTCGAGGATCGAACGCGACCATTGGACCGTCCGTGCACCGGCTCTGACCGAAGAGCGTGTTGGGCAGAACGACGGCCGTCTCGTGAGCCCTGGCGACCGCTACGACACTGTACGGGGCTCCATTGAGTGGCACCTCGAAATGCAGGTCCGCGTCGGTCTTGTTGTCGACGACCACACCCGCGGTGATGCCGGGATCGCACCCGACCACGAGGGCGGCGCATATCGCGGCAGCGGCGAAGCACGGGGCCCAGTGTCTGGACGCGGTCCTCGCGCGGCGCTTCGACATGTCCTCCCCTTCGGCCCGGTCGCGGTGGATGATGACGCGCGAACCAGGCGGCAGGGAGGTGCCGGAAGTACCGCTCCGAGACGCACGACCGAAGGGAGCAACGGTGGACTGGCTGGACATCAGCGTGCCGCTTCGCGCCGGGATGGCGACGTTCGAGGGTGACCCGACGATCGAGATCCAGCTCGCGCTGTCGCTCGAGCGCGGTGACGTGTGCAACCTGACGCGGCTCGACATGGGCGCCCACACGGGAACGCACCTCGACGCGCCGAGCCACTTCCTCGCCGGCGGCGGCGCCTCCGAGACGATCCCGCTCGAATCCCTCATCGGGCCCGTCTGGGTCGTCGACGCGCTCGACCAGCGCGGGCACATCACGGCTACCGACCTCGACCGCCTCGAGATCCCGGACGGTGAGTCCCGCCTCCTGTTCCGGACGACGAACTCGGACCTGTGGCGGCAGCCGGGGTTCCAGACCGGGTTCATCGGGATCGACGTGTCGGCGGCCGACGTCCTCGCCCGGCGCGGGCTCGAGCTCGTCGGCATCGACTACCTGTCCGTCGCGGCGTTCGGCAACCCGACGCCGACGCATCGCTCGCTCCTCGCGGCCGGCATCGTGCTGCTCGAGGGCCTCGACCTCGGCGCGGTCGAGCCGGGTCCGTACGAGCTGCTGTGCCTTCCGATCCGCCTCGTCGGCAGCGACGGCGTCCCGGCCCGGGCGCTCGTTCGCAATCGGCAGTAACCGGACCGCCGAGAGCGGACGATATGATTCCGGGAGATGGCCCGGATCAAGCTCACGTACATCGGCGGCGGAAGCACGCGTGCTCCCGGCACCATGGCGGCGCTCGTCCAGCGCGGTGAGCGGTTCGCGGGCTCGGAGGTCGTCCTCGTCGACCTCGATCCCGATCACCTCGACGTCGTCCGTCGCATCACGGAGCGGATGGCGAAGGCTCGCGGTGTCGACATCCGAATCACGACCACGACCGATCGCGCCGCCGGCCTCGCCGACGCCGACGTCGTCCTCACGAGCTTCCGGCCCGGCGGCTTCGAGGCCCGCTACCTCGACGAGTGCATTCCCGCGAAGCACGGCGTCATCGGCCAGGAGACCCAGGGACCCGGCGGGTTCTTCATGGGACTCCGCTCGATCAACGTGATGCGCGGCATCGTCGCGGACATCGAGCGCGTCGCACCACGCGCGCGCCTCGTCAACTACACGAACCCGGTGAACATCGTGTCGGAGGCGGTGACCCACCAGTCCGCGATCCCGACGATCTCGCTGTGCGAAGGCCCCATCTACTTCCCGGGCGCGATCGTCCGGAACGCCGGCCTCGACCCGGAGCGGCTCGACTCGGTGCTCGTCGGGCTGAACCACACGGGCTGGACGGTTCGCCATCTCTACGACGGCGAGGACGTCATCCCCCGCATCCGGGACGCGGCCGCGAAGCCGCGCCGAGAACGCGACACGACGGACCACGGCGAGCGACTGCTCCAGCTCGCGGCGACGATGGGCTCGCTCCCGTCCGACTACCTGTACTACTACTACTTTCGGGACGAGGCGATGGCCGAGGCGGCCGCGCGGCCAACGACGCGCGCGCAGGACATCATGGCCGAGGTGGACGACTACTGGCGGCACTACCGCGAGCAGGCGAATGCCACGGAACCGGTCCTCGATCCAGCGCGGTCCCGTGGCGGGATCCTCGAGCTCGAGCTCGCGATCGACGTCATCGATGCCATCGTCAACGACCGCGGCGAGACGTGGCCGGTCAACGTCCCGAACAAGGGATCGATGCCGGGATTCGCGGACGATCTCGTCGTCGAGGTTCCGGCCACAGTCGGGGCGAGCGGCGCGACGCCGATTCCGCAACCGCCGCTCGCGCGGGAGGTCCGCGGTCTCATCGAGATGCTCGGCGAGTACCAGGCGCTGACGGCGCGGGCGGCGTGGTCGGGGACGCGGCGCGACGGGATCGCCGCCCTGGCGAGCAATCCCCTCGTCATGTCGCTGTCCAAGGCCGAGGCGATCTACGACGAGATGGCCGCGGCGCACCGGATGCATCTCCCCGACCGGCTGCTGGCCTGAGTGGAGCCACTTCTCCTCGGGGTCGACGGCGGCAACACGAAGACGATCGCCCTCGTCGCCCGTCGCGACGGAACGGTCGTCGGCGCGGGGCGCGTCCTCGCCACCTCCGACATCCACGCGACGACGCCGGAGACGGCCCTGGCGGTGGTGACAGGCGCGGTCGACGAGGCGGTGACGTCGGCCGGCATCGAGCGTGCGGACGCGACGTACGCCGCCAGCGGCTTCTCCATGGCGGGCGCGGACTGGCCCGAGGACATCGAGCTCCTCGCGGCGCTGCTCGGGTCCTCGTGGTTCGGCGCGGTCGTCGTCAACGACGCGATCGGCGCGCTGCGCGCGGCGATTCCCGACGGGCCGGGCGTCGTCGTCGTCGCGGGCACGGGGACGGCGACCGGTGCCCGCGGCCCCGATGGGCGGACCTGGCACACGAGCTTCTGGCAGGAGCCGCAGGCGGCGCGCGACCTCGGCGAGCGGACACTCCGTGCTGTCTATCGCGCGGACCTCGGGATCGATCCGCCGACGGCGCTGACGACCGGGGTGCTCGACGCGCTCGGGGCACGGAACGTCGAGTCGATTCTCCACCGGCGGACGATGCGGGGACCGGGTCGGTGGCGTGAGCCCGACGCGCTCGCGGCGCTCCTCCTCGACGCGGCAGAGGCGCGTGACCCGACCGCGCTCGCCATCGTTCGCGGCCACGGAGCGGCCCTCGGGGCGTACGCGCTCGCGGCCGCTCGCCGGGTCGGAATCGGCGACGAACCGTTCGGCCTCGCGCTCACGGGCGGCGTCTTCCGGCACGTGGGCCACGAGCTGCGGGACGCGACGGTCGCGGCCGTTCGCGACGGCGCGCCACTCGTCCGCGAGGTTCGAGCCAGTCTCGAACCCGTCGCCGGCGCACTCCTCCTCGCGTTCGACGCGGCGGGCATCGAGCTGACACCAGACGTGGACGACCGCTTGCGCGCGACGCTGCCTGCCGCCGAGCTGTACGAGACGCACCGCGCGGCCGCGATCGTCGAGTGACGCGCCTCGCCGCCAACATCGGGTTCCTCTTCCGCGAGGTCGCGTGGCTGGAGCGGTTCGGGGCCGCGCGCGTCGCGGGCTTCGAGGCCGTCGAGTTCGGTTGGCCCGTCGTGCCAGCCGACGATGTCATCGCCGCCGTGCGGCGCGAGCGCCTCTTCGTCGCGCTCCTCAACATGCCGGCCGGCGATCTCGACGCGGGCGAGCGCGGCTACCCGAACGATCCGTCGCAACGCGAGCGATGGCGAACCGAGCTCGAGCGCGCACTGCGTTTGGCGGCGGATGTCGCGTGTCCCGTAGTCAACGTGCTCGCCGGCAACGAGATCGACGCGGTGCCGCTCGATGCCCAGCTCCGCGTGCTCGACGACAACCTCCGATGGGCGCTGCCGCGTGCCCGCGCCGCGGGCGTGACGATCGTCGTCGAGCTGCTCAACGACACCGATACGCCGCGCTACCTCGTCACGTCGGTCGCGGCCGCGACCCGGCTGCTCGAGCGGTTCGGCGACGAGGGGCTCCGCTTCCAGTTCGACACGTATCACGTCGCCCACGTCGAGCCGGACGTCGCGGCGGCGTTCCGCGACCTCGCGCCGCACGTCGCACACATCCAGATAGCGGATCACCCCGGCCGCCGCGAACCTGGAACGGGCGCGATCGACTGGCCGTCGTTCCTCGCGGCCGTCGACGCGTCGGGCTACGACGGCGCGATCGGGCTCGAGTACGTCCCGTCGTCGACGACGATGGCCGGCCTCGAGGGCGTGCGAAAGCGCCTCTCCGCCTAGCGCCGCGCGACGCGGTCGCGGATGCGCGCGGGGCGGGGACGGCGCGCCGCCCGCTCGAGCGTTGCGACGACCCGGCGCAGGTCGTCGTCCGTCCCGACATTGCCGGGGAACACGACCAGCGGAAGTCCCGGCCACCGGCTGCCCGCCCCGCAGCGCCACACAGGCACACCGGCGACGATCTGCCCGAGGACGCGCGCCACCGACACGCCGAGCCCGAGCGTCGCGACGTCGCTGCTCGTGATGCCGCCCTTCGCAACGATCCACGCCGGCCGCTCCGGCAGCGCGGCCACGACACCGGCGAGGGCCGCGGACACGCGCGCGGACCGTTCGAGCCCCGCTGCGGCGTCCTCGCCGCGCGTGCCCGGCAGAACGATCCGGCTCGTGACGACGACCGCCGTCCGGCCCTCGTCCATCGCACCAGCGATCTGTCTCGCTGCGGTCCGGACGACCCGGCCCGCGCGCGCGGGATCGGCGGCCAGCGTCGCTTCGATCTCGACGACGTGCAGCGGGGACGGCGGGTCGGCCAGGAGCCGCTCGAGCTGCCGGGTCGTCCCGGGAACGTGCGACCCGACGACGACGAGGCCAGCTCCGCGACCGGCTCGCAGCTCGTCGACCGCGAGGAGCGGGTGGCGTCGCTGCCCCGCCCGCGCCCGCACGAAGCTCGCGGCGGTTCGGGCAACGATCGGCAGGCCGGCGCGCTCGGCCATCAGGACGCCCGCAGCGACGACCTCGACGTCGCGGTCGACGATGGCATTGGCGACGCACACGGCGCGCGGCGGGAGAGCGCGAAGGGCGGAGGCGACCACTTCCGGACCGCCTGTTCGGATGAGCTCGAGCGGGATCGACGCGATCGGTCTCGCCGGCTCCCCCACCCTCGCCGCGACCCAGTCGCGGAGGTTCGACTCGCGGTAGCCGAACGTCGCGTCGCGCGCGAACTCCGTCTCGGCGACCGGCACGGGCACGCCGTCGCGAACGAGGTAATGGACGTCGTTCACCGTGATCCGCCCAGCCTCGCCGAAGTACGGCATGAGGAGGATCGGCGCGTCGGGGCGGCCGAGCGCGGAGGTCAGCGCGTCAACCTCGACCGGAAAGTGGCCGCGCAACGTCGAGTCGCTCCGGCTCACGACGCTGATCCGCCGCCTCGTCCGTTCGGCGGCCGCCGCCAGTCGCGCGCCGAGCTCGCCTGCGAGGTTGGCCGCCGCCGCCGCGGACAGGCTCCGGCTGTTCGTCAGCACGAACGCGGCGCGGACGCCCGAACGAAGGACGCGATCGAGCCCGTCGAGACCCGCGAGCGTCAGGACAGGAACGTCCCGAACGGTCTGCGTGCCCGTCGGGTCGTCGTCGAGGACGACGACGGGACGCGCCCGCGACAGGCGGCGGATGAGCGGCAGCGGGTCGTCGCCCCAGGCGGGCGGAACGCGGGCCCGCGGGTCAGGGCCCAGCGGCGGCTCCCACGAGCTCCGCGACGCGCTCCATGCCGAGGCGCGGGCTGGCGAGGATCGGCGTGTCGGCCGTCTCGTCCCGAAGCGCGGCGGCGACGCGGGCCATCGATGCCTGCGCGAGAACGATGACGTCGACCCGTGGCACGAGCGCGAGGATCCCGGCGCGAACGGCCGCGTCGTGGCCCTCGACGTCGCCGGCCTTGAGCGCATCGAACGCGCCCTCGCAGAGGTGCGTCGCGACCTCGACGCCTCGATTGCCCCCGCGCCGGCGGATAAGGTCGGCGGTCGGCTCGAGCGTCGTCGACAGCGTCGCGACGACGCCGATCCTCGCCCCGAGCTCGAGCGCGCGGTCCGCCATCGCCTCGTCGACGCGGAGCACGGGCCAGCCGGTTCGCTCGCGGATCGCCTCGACGGCCGGTCCCACCGATGAGCATGTCACGAGGACGAGGTCGCTCCCGGCCTCGACGGCGTCGCGGACGTGCGACTCGAGGCGCTTCGCGGTCTCGTCGCGGATCCGGCCGGCGGCGATGGTCTCGCCGAGCAGCGCCTCGTCGACGACGTCGGTCGTATCGACGCCCGGGAGGAGCTCGGCGGACAGCTCGCGGAACACGGGGACGAGGCTGCCGACGGTATGGACGAGCGCGACCCTGGTCATCCCGGTTCTCCTGTCGTCGCCGCCCACCACGGGCGCGCGACCCCGTCGATTCTCGTCGCCAGCGCCGCAAGCCGCTCGGCGGCCCCGGATGCGAGGTCGCGCCGCACGTCCTGGGCCTGGATCGAGGCCGCCCAGATCGCGCGGCCGGCGAGAAATCCCGAGGCGCCGCCGCGGCAGGCGGCGACGGCGGCGTCGGCGAACCGCTCGGCGGGCGTCCCGTTCGAGAGCACCACCCACGGGCAGTCGAGGGCCGCGGTGAGGCGGCGGCTGTGCTGCGCGATCGCGTCGTCCGGCGCGGCGCCCAGCGTCGGGACCTCCGCCTTGTAAAGGTCGGCACCGAGCGGCGCGAGCTCGCGGGCCGCCTCCACCACCGCGTCGACATGGCGCTCGCCTTCGAGCGGCGTCTCGTTGTCGGAGCGGACGATACCTTCGACGATCGACGGCTTGCCCCGGCGGGCGCAGCCGTCGACAAAGGCCGTGACGGTGCGCCGGCGCTCGTCGCCGCCGCTCCCGGCGCGCCAGATGACGAGGAGCTTGTACGCGTCCGCAATCCCGGCGATTGCATCGTCGGCGAGCACGGACTCGTCGACGTCCGTCGCCTCGACGGGGCCGCCGGGTGCCTGTGTCAGGAGATCAGCGGCGACGATGAGGCCGACACCGGGCGCGACGGCTCGCGCGTCGCGGACAGGTGCCAGCCCATACGGAACGTCGACCAGGACCGCCGAAGCGAACGGCGACAGGACCCGCGCGGCGTCGACCTTGAACGCCGACAGCGCTGCGTCGTCGTGTCCGACGTTCGCTGCCTCGAGCATGGTCCGCAGCGACTCTCGCTGGTCGAGGGCGAGCATCGCCAGCGCCCCGCTGGGTCGCGCGATCGCGGCGAGGCCCTCACCCGCCACGGCGGCCTCCCTCCGAAACGGACGCGGCCGTGCCTGCCGATGCGAGAAACCGCTCGAGCTCGTCGCGACGCGGAATGGCCGACCGGCCGTCGAGCGCGCGGCACGACAGGGCCGCGGCGGCATTCGCAAACGGAAGCGCCGCGTCGATGGAGTCGCCTCCGGCGATCGCCGAGAGCAACGCGCCGTGGAACACGTCGCCCGCGCCGAGCGTGCTTACGACTTCGACCGGGAACCCGGGTGCCTCGACGATCCGCACCGCGCCGTCGTCGCTTCGGATCGCGGCGCAGCTGCCATTCGCTCCACGCGTCGCGACCGCGATCGCGGGACCCTCGTCGACCGCCGCGCGGAGCGCATCCGCAAGGGACGCCGTCGGATATCGCGCGAGGAGCGCGGCCTCGGTCGGGGCGTACAGGTCGATCGCGTCGAGCGCCGGGTCCGCGATCGGGTTGCCCGCGTCGAGCGAGATACGCGCCGTGACGGCGCGCGCCCGCAGGTCGCGAACGTGGGTGATCGCGACGTGATCGACGTGGACCCACTCCGCCTCGCGGCACATCGTGACGCTCGCGTCGTCGAGCGCCGACAGGCGGGCCGAGCCGGCCCACGGGACGATCGATCGGGCTCCCGTCGCCTGCTCGACGAGGATGACGCTGAACGGAGTCGTGCCGTCGACGAGGCGACAGGCCGACACGTCGACGCCCTCCGCCGCGAGCTCGTCCCGGACACGGCGACCGGCGTCGTCCGTCCCCACTGAGCCGACGAAGGCAACGGGCACGCCAAGGCGCGCGAGCGCCACCGCGGCGGTCGGAGCGGGACCGCCCCCCGCGAACGATGCGTCCGACGCAGGCAGCCAGTCGTCCGTCCGCGGGAGGCGGTCGACGACGACGATCACGTCGAGCGTCGCGAGCCCGATGCAGACCACTCGCGCATCAGCCAACGCTCGGGCTCGCACTGGCGGTCGGGCGGAGGCGCGGGTCGAGGCCCCCATCCGCGTCGGGATCGACGGCATTCGCGGCGATGACCGAGGCGTAGTAGTGCGCGCTCTCCTTCGGCAGCCGCCGGCCGCTCGGGTAGTCGACGTGGACGAGGCCAAAGCGCGGCCGATAGCCGTCCGCCCACTCGAAGTTGTCGAGCAATGACCAGTGGTAGTAGCCCTCGAGGCGCACCCCCCGCTCGATCGCGTGGTGCGCGGCGACGAGGTGATCGCGGATGAAGCGAATACGCCCGGGGTCCGGCACGCGTCCGTCCGGTCGCGGGCCGTCGAGGAAGATCGCGCCGTTCTCCGTGATCAGGAGCGGGATGTCGCCGTAGTCGGCGCGAAGCCGCAGTAGGAGGTCCGTGAGGCACTCCGGCACGATCTCCCAGCCGCCGTCGGTGACCGGCGTGTCGGACGTGGCCGGCTCGACAACCCACGGCAGCTCGCCGCCGCGCGATGCGCTCACGACGCGGCGGTTGTAGTAGTTGACGCCCAGAACGTCGGACGTGCCGCCGATGACGTCGGTGTCGCCGGCCTCGATGTAGTCGAGTGGGCCGGCGATCCGACCGAACAGCTCGAGCATGTCCTCCGGATACCTGCCGCGGAACAGCGGCTCCAGGTACCAGCGGTTCGTGTAGCCGTCGGATCCACGCGCGGCGTCGACGTCCTCGCCCGAATCGGTCTTCGGATACGTCGGCGACAGGCTGAGCACGACGCCGATCCGCCCGAGCTTGCCGCTTGCCCGGAATGCCTGCACCGCGCGGCCGTGCGCGAGGAGCAGGTGATGCGACGCCCTGATCGACTCGGCGAGGTCGCGGTGGCCCGGCGCATGGAGTCCGAGGCGGTAGCCGAGCGTCGACGCGACCCATGGCTCGTTGATCGTGAACCACGTCGAGATCCGATCGCCGAGGGCATCGAAGCACGACGCTGCGTATTCGCCGAAGCGGTCCGCCGTTGCGCGGTTGAGCCAACCGCCGTCATCGTCGAGCCCGGACGGGAGATCCCAGTGATAGAGCGTCGGCGCGGGCGCGATGCCCCGCTCGAGCAGCGCGTCGACGAGGCGGTCGTAGAACGCGAGGCCGGTCCCGTTGAGCGGGCCGCTGCCCGTCGGGAACAGGCGCGGCCAGGCGATCGAGAAGCGGTACCCCGTGAGGCCCAGGTCCGCCATCATCGCTACGTCTTCCCGCCAGCGGTGGTAGTGGTCCGCGGAGACGTCGCCGGTGTCCCCATTCGCGACGCGACCCGCGCGGCCGAAGCGGTCCCAGATCGAGTCGCCGCGGCCGTCCTCGTCGAGCGCGCCCTCGACCTGGAATGACGACGTCGCGGCACCCCAGACGAAGCCATCGGGAAACGTCAGCAGTGCCATCAGGAAACCTGGCTCGCCGCGGCGAGATCTTCGGGCCGCGGCGGAAGACAGGCGATGAGCTCGAGCGTTGGCGCGGCGTCGAGCGTCAGCGACGGCAGTGAGGCCGCCGGCACCGCGAACGTGTCGCCGGCACGCAGCTCGATGCGCGACGCGCCGACGGCCGCGCCACCGGCGCCGGCAGTGACGACGCCGACGAGGAACGCGTTCTCGCGCCACGGCTTCGTCGCGCCGCGAACCGTCAGCCGCTCGGCGCGGAAATAGGGATCGGCGGGGGCGGCCGTGAGTCGCACGTGGCGCAGCTCCGCGGCGTCGGCCAGGGTCGACGGCGCGTGTCGGAGCTCGTCGATATCGCCGTCGGTCCACCCGCGCGCGTCGAGCGAATCGATGGCGACGTCCCAGCCCAGGCCCAGGCTCGCGTTGCGCGGCTCGATCGGCACGTCGCGCGTCTCGATGACGACCGAGAAGTCGGTCGGCTCCTCGATCTCCACCATGAAGATGCCGGCGCCGATGGCGTGCGGCACCCCAGGCGGGATGAACCACACGTCGCCGGGCGCCGTCGGGCGGTGGTGCATCGCGCCGAGGATGCTCTCCGTCCGTTCCTCATCGATGAGTCGGCGCAGCTCCGCGGGTTCGACGTCGTGACGGAATGCGAGCCGGATGGCGGGCGGCTCCTCGCCGCGAATCGTCCTCGTGTCGACGACGAGCCAGGCCTCGGCCTTCCCGAAGAACGAGCCGAGATGCCGCCGCGCGAAAGCGCGCGACGGGTGGGCGTGGACGGGCAACCGAACGGCGGCATCGAGGAGCTTCACCAGGAGGCCCGTGGTCGCGCCCGCGGCGGCGACGAGTGGCGCACCGGCGATCGCGTCGGCGTCGTCGGCGATCAAGTCGGCGATCCTGCGCGCGCGGCCTCCCACGTCGACGACGCTCAGGCCGTCGCTCGTCGGCGGGGCTCCCGGCGGCGTCCACGCCGGCGTCGCGGATCCGATCCAGTCCTCCGGCCGGTCGCCGTCCTTGCCCGTGGCAGCCCCGCCGGACCGGAACCGGTCGAGCAGCGCGCCACCGCGGTAGAACCGCTCGACGCGATTCGGCGCGAGCAGCCACGGCCCGGTCGCGTCACCCATTCGCGTCGGCGTCGTCGGCGAGTTCCGGGAACCGCGCGGCCTCGTCCGCGGCGTAGAGCAGGAGGCCCAGGCACCAGGCGTGCGACAGCGGCCCGATCGAGCCCTTTGGTCCGAAGCAGGCGGTCTGCAGGTAGCGCTCAGGCGCCATTCCGCGACGCGCGTTGAAGTCGCCGTCCTCCCGGGCGATGAACTGCCGGAAGCAGGCGAGGTTCTCGCGGGCCCGTTCGGCGAAGTGTCGATCGCTCGTGTGCCGCGCGAGACGGACCATCTCGGGCAGGCAGACGAGCCCGTAGGCGTGGAGATGCTGGTTCGCAACGGACGCCTGGTCGGCGCCGCGGCTGCGGAAGTCGTAGGCGCCGAGGAGTGTCGTCCGCGGAAACGACACGTTGTACGTGTAGCGCCACGTCAGCATCCACTCCGCGGCGCGGCGGGCAACGTCGAGCCACCGCGACGTGCGGGCCGGCGGCGGGTCCGCCTCGGCGAGCGCGACGTAGGCCATCACGGCCACGTAGCCGTCTTCGGACGTCGGCGCGAGGTCGACGTCCTCCGGCGCGCCATTGATGAACTCGTCGTCGACGAAGCGCGCGTAGTAGTCGCCCGCTCGGCGGGCGACCTCGAGCAGCTCCGGCCGGCCGAGCAAGGCCGCCGCCTCGACGAGTGCCGGGATCCACGCCATCCCCGCGGCACCGTCCCACGACTCCACGGCCCCCGTTCGGCCGTTGTACGAGCTGCCGAGCGCGCCGTCGGGACGCGCGTGATGCAGGACCACGTTGAGGTTCGAGGCGACGGCGCGGAGCCATTCGCCGCGGACGGCGCGGTGGGCGGCCTCGAGCCGGACGGCGCGGGCGAAGAACAGCGTCGCCTCGGCGAGCGTTCGCGCGTGGAGCCGGTCCTCGCCGGGCGTCCAGCCCTTGCCCCAGCCACGCTCCGCGGTCCACTGGCCCCAGAAGGTCC
>DATFPL010000065.1:0-12219 GCA_035264845.1 Candidatus Limnocylindrales bacterium
TGGATATGTCGACCCGGGATGGAAAGGCAATTTAACGCTGGAATTGTCGAATGTTGCGAATTTGCCGATTGCGCTCTACCACGCCATGAAGATCGGGCAGATCTCGTTCTTCCGGATGTCGTCCCCCGTCGAGCGGCCGTACGGGTCGCCGGAGCTCGGGTCGAAGTACCAGGGCCAGTCCGAGCCAACCGCGTCGGCGTTCCACCGCGACTTCGCGAACGGCAACAAGCCCGCGGCACCGGAGAAGACGCCGCGCGGCTGACTCATGGCGCTGAACGACTCCGTCGACTGGTCGCTGGATCTGGGCGGCGGCGTCCGGGTCGCACTTGTCCAGGCCGGCACGTTCCGCTCTGACGCCGGCGCGCTCTTCGGGCCTGTGCCGCGGCTCCTCTGGGACCGCCTCGTCACCGACGAGATCGACGCCGAGAACCGGCTGCTCCAGGCCCTCAACTGCCTGCTCGTCGAGACCCCGGCCGGCCGCCTCCTCGTCGAGACGGGGATCGGCGAGCGGATCGACGACAAGGGCCGCGCGATGCGCCGGTACGAGGGGCCCTGGATCGTCGAAGCGCTTCGCGTCGCCGGGTTCGAGGCCGCCGCCGTCGACGTCGTCGCTATGAGCCACCTGCATTTCGATCACGCCGGCGGGCTGCTCGCGGCCGACGGGACTCGTGCCTTCCCGCGCGCGACGATCGTCGCGCAGAAGGCGGAGTGGGAGATCGCCCTCGGGTCGAACCCCCGCCTCGTCGCGAGCTATGTCCAGCCGGAGCTCCAGCTCGTCCGCGACTGGGGGGCCGAGGGCTGGGCCGACGGCGAGCGCGAGCTGCTGCCGGGCGTCTCCGTCGTACCGACGGGCGGCCATTCTGCCGGCCACCAGGCCGTCATCGTCCGGGGTGGGGGAGCAGCGGCCCGAACCGTCGCGTTTTTCGGCGACCTGTGCATGCGTCCGTGGAGCGCGAACCCGCGCTGGGTCACGTCGTTCGACGACTTTCCGCTGGATTCGGTGCTCGTCAAAGGCTCACTGTTCGCGCAGGCGGCCGACGAGAACTGGACCGTCGTCCTCTCACATGAGCCGCGGCGCCCGATAGGTCGACTCGTGCGCGATCGCGACCGATTCCGGTACGAGCCGGAGTAGCCGACGACGACGCGGCGCGGCGCGGCGCGAGAAGCTTCGAACTCAAACTTTGAAATCGAAATGGTTGGCGCTGGGGGAGGACGGCGGCGAGGTCAGGACGGCGGCGCAGGCGGCGACGACGACGGCGACGCCAGGAGGAGCGACTCGACCCGCGCCTCCGCGCCCTCCCTGGACAGCGGTCCCTGCACCACCGCCTTGATCACGCCGTCCGCGCCGATGAAGAACTGCGTCGGCAGCGCGTACACCCGGTACGCCCCGAAGATGTGGCCCGACACGTCCGCCCCGATCGTGTAGTGCAGCCCGTACTTCTCCGCGTACCGCTGCCCGGTGTCGACAGTCTCCTGGGCCTCCACGGCGACGAGCTCGAGGCCGCGCGATCGGTACTCCTCGGAGACCTCGCGGAGGATCGGCGTCTCCTGCTGGCACGGGCCACACCATGACGCCCAGAAGTTCACCCAGACGGCCTTGCCGCGAAGGTCGGCGAGACGAATCGGGTTGCCTGCGAGATCGGTGAGCTGGTACGTCGTGCCGTCGGGCAGCTGGACGTTGAAGTCGGGCGCGACGGATCCGATCCCGAGGCCGCTGCCCGGCGGCGGCGTGCGGAACACCTGCGCGGTTGCGCGCGGATCCGGCAACGAGCCGCCGTTGGTGTTGCCGAGCGGGGTCGTGACGGCGACAAGAACGAGTGCCGCGATCACGACGGAGGCCGCGGCGAGGGCCAGCTGTCGCCCGCTGAACGGCCCGACGACTCCGTGGCGTTCGCGTCGGTGCGTATAGGTCGGCCGGTCGGTCACCTGCGCGGCCTAGACAGCCGAGTTGAACGGCACGTACTGCGGCAGCAGCGCGAGCCAGTTCATGACCATCGCGACGCCGATCGCGACGACGAGCAGGCCGCCGATCAGCGAGACGGCACGGCCGTGTCGGACGAGCGGCCGAAGCAGCGCCGGCGCGCGGTCGTACACGGCGGCAATCGCGACGAACGGGATGCCGAGTCCCAGCGTGTAACCGACGAGCAGAACCGCGCCCTGGATAAGCGTCGTCGACGTCGCGGCCATCATCAGGATCCCGCCGAGGATGACGCCGATGCACGGCGTCCAGCCGATCGCGAAGATCGCCCCGAGCCCGAAGGAGGCGAGCCAGCCGCCGCGCGAATCGACGAGGCGGCCACCGATCCGTTCGCCAACGCTGCGCGAGCCTCCCGGGGCGGCAAGGGCGATGCTCCCCGTCGCCGTCGCGACGGAGCCCGCGGCGCCGGCGTCGAGCGGCCGCCACGTCCGTTCGAGCGCGGGGATCCGCAGCAGCCCGGCGAGGTTCAGGCCCATCACGATGAGGATCAGGCCGCCGACCTGACGAAGCGTCGACATGTAGAGCGACAGGCCGGCGGCCGCGAACGTCGCCGTGATGCCGAGGAGGGTGAAGACGACACCGAAACCCGCGACGTATGCGAGGGCGTGGCGGAGGGCGAGCCACCGGGTCGGCGCCGCGCCATCACCGGACGATGCGACGGCGACCGCCGTCAGCTGGCCCAGGTAGGCGGGCACGAGCGGCAGCACGCACGGTGAGAGGAAGCTGATGAGGCCCGCCGCGACGGCGACGGCGAACGTCAGGTCGGTGCCCACGTCAGCGCCCGGCGGGTGCCCGGTCGAGGGTTTCGTCGAGGAGCCGGCGGAGTCGGGCCGCGCTCGTCGCGAGCTCGAGGCGCCGCCCCGCGAGCTCGACGACCGGAATCGTGGTCACGAACTCGCGCGCCCAGTCCGGGTTCGACTCGATGTCGCGCTCGACGACCTTCGGCACCGACAGCCCCGCGTCCGCTCGTTCGGCGAGAAGCACGGCGATGAGGTCGCGTGCCTCGTCGCACAGGTGGCAGCCGTCTCGGCCGTAGAGGAAGAGGTCGGGGAGGGGAGCAGGGGCCGCGGCCGAGCGCCGGGCGGGGTCGGTCATCTCGTTCGGCATTCTAGTCGAGGGTCCGCGATGGGCCGGGAAACGAGTTCGGCCGCCGACGGGGGAGCAGTCGGCGACCGTTGCGCGGTGACGACGACGGCGAGCGGCCGGTTCCGCCCGTCGGGGAGCCACGGCGGACGGGGTACCATCCGCACCGCGCCCCCGTAGCTCAGTGGATAGAGCGCAGCCGTCCTAAGGCTGGCGTCGGCGGTTCGAATCCGTCCGGGGGCACCAACAGCAAGTCCCCCGCGAGAGCCGCCTGTATCATCGAGCGATGGAGCGGCTCAGCGCGGTTCAGCCGACAGCGACCGCGAGCTGAAGACCGCCGCGCGTCCGCCACGCGTTCGTGGCGGCCTGAGCATCCCCCGGGTGCCGATAAGAAGGCCGCTGAACGACGCCTCGGACGCGGCCGCTCCGATCGTCGCCGAGCTGTTCAGCGTCGAGCGCCTCGAGCAGCACGCCGAATCTCTCGCTGCGGCCCAGCGCGTCACCATGCGGCCCGGAAAAGGCCGCCCCGTCATGCCTCGGCTCTCGGACAACGGCCGAGTCCTCCTCGAGACCTATCGCGCGCTGGCCGACACGATCCGCGAAGAGCGGTCGATCACACCGGCCGCCGAATGGCTGGTCGACAACTTCCACATCGTCGAGGAGCAGGTCCGGGAGATCCGCGACGACCTGCCGGACGAGTACTACCGCGAGCTCCCCAAGCTCGCCGACGGCCATCTCGCCGGATACCCCCGCGTCCTCGGGATCGCGTGGGCGTACGTCGCGCATACCGACAGTCGGTTCGACGCCGAGAGCCTCCGTCGGATGGTGGCCTCGTACCAGCGGGTCGAACCACTCACGCTGGGCGAGCTCTGGGCGATCGCGATCAGCCTCCGCATCGTCCTCGTGGAGAACCTCCGCCGCACCGCGGACCGGATCGTGCGCGGGCGCGCGGCACGCGAGACGGCCGACGGGCTTGCCGATCGCCTGCTCGGTCTCGGGAGCGCGCCGGCAGAGGACGCGAAACGCGCGCTGGCCGCCCTGACTGACCTCAGGCTGCCGACGGCCGCGCGCGTCCAGCTCTTCCAGCGCCTCCGCGACCAGGATCCGTCGACTACTCCGGCACTTCGGTGGCTCGAGGAGCGCCTCGCTGCCGAGGGGACGACTGCCGAGGAGACCGTGCGGCGCGAACACCAGCGACAGGCCGAGATGAACGTGACGGTCAGGAATGTGATCACGAGCATGCGGCTGCTCTCGTGGTTCGACTGGGCCTCGTTCGTCGAAAGCACGAGTCTGGTCCACGAGACGCTCGAGGCGTACCCGCTCTTCAGCGCGATGGACTTCGCGACGCGCGATCGCTACCGGCACGCCGTCGAGAAGCTTGCCCGGGCGACGAAGCGCCCGGAAGTCGACGTTGCTCGAGCCGCGATCGCAGCGGGCGCCGCCGCAGCGGGTGCGGTCGCGGCGAGTCCTGCGGGTGCGGAGTCTGGCGCCGAGGCCGAGCGGAACAGGCTTGCAGATCCGGGATACCACCTGATCGGCTCGGGGCGGCGCGGATTCGCGAGATCGCTTGGCGCGCCAGAAGCGATCTCGAGCCGGATCCGACGGAACGCCGGTTCCGTGCGCCTCTACGTCGGGGCGATCGTCGCCGTGACGTCCCTCGTCGTCGTCCTCGGCATCGCCGCCGGGGCTGCGGCCGCGCCGTTGGCTGTGGCGCTCCTCCTTGGCCTGGTTGCGCTGGGTCCCGCGTCCGATCTTTCGATCGCGCTCGTCAACCGGCTCGCATCCGCCGCGGTCGGCCCGGCGAAGCTGCCGCGGCTGGAGTTCAAGAACGGCGTCCCCACATCGCACCGAACTCTCGTCGCCATCCCGACGCTGCTCATGACCCGGGAGGACGTGGAGGCACAGGTTCAGAACCTCGAAATCCACTACCTCAGCAACCCCGATGGCGACGTGCGGTTTGCCGTGCTTTCCGACTGGCGCGACGCGCCCACCGAGCAGCTCGACGATGACGAGGACCTCCTCGCGGCAGCTGTCGCCGCAGTTGGCGTCCTCAACGAGCGACACGGCGAAGCCCCGGGCGGCGGAGCCCGATTCCTCCTGTTCCACCGTCGTCGCCGGTGGAACGAGGGCGAGGGCGTGTGGATGGGGTGGGAGCGCAAGCGCGGCAAGCTCCACGAGCTCAATGCGCTCCTTCGCGGCTCCGCGGAGACCGACTACCTCGCGACGTCGCTCGCTGCATCCGTCCCGCCTATCGGTGTCCGGTACGTGATCACCCTCGATGCGGACACGCGCCTCCCGCGGTCGGCGGTGGCGCGGCTCGTCGGCACGATCGGTCACCCGTTGAACCACCCGAACGTCGACGCTCGCACGGGGCGCGTGGCCCGCGGGTACGGCATCCTCCAGCCCCGGATCACACCGAGCCTCCCCGCTGAGCGTGACGCCTCGCCATTCCAGCGAATCTCGTCGGGGCCCGCGGGGATCGACCCCTACGCGTCGGCGATCTCCGACGTGTATCAGGACCTGTTCGGGGAGGGCAGCTACACCGGCAAGGGGATCTACGAGGTCGACGCATTCGAGCAGGCGCTCGGGGGGCGGGTCCCCGACAACGCGCTGCTCAGCCACGACCTCTTCGAGGGGACATTTGCCCGCGCCGGCCTCGTCACCGATGTCGAGCTCTTCGAGGAACACCCGGCCAACTACCTCGAATCCGCGGCACGCGAGCACCGCTGGGCACGCGGCGACTGGCAGCTCCTCCCGTGGATCCTCGGTCGATCTCGGCGATCGCTCGAAGGCCCCGCGGGGGACGGGATCCCGGCACTCGCTCGCTGGAAGATGCTCGACAACCTGCGCCGCACGCTTTCGGCGCCCCTGGCGCTGGCGACGCTGATCGGATCGTGGACGCTGCCCGGCGTGTCGGCGCCGGTGTGGACCGCGTTGGTGCTGCTGGCGTGGATCGCCCCGGCGGCTCTGCCGGTCGCGGCGGGCCTCTTGCCGCGGCGAAGCGGCATTTCGAAGCGCAGCCACCTGCGCGCGGTCGCATCCGACGTCGGACTCGCGGCGACGCGGATCGGCCTGGACATTACTGTCCTCGCCCATACCGCCTCACTGATGGCCGACGCCATCGGGCGAACCCTCACCCGCCTCGTCGTGACGCGCCGGCACCTGCTCGAGTGGACCACCGCGTCGCAGACGAAGGGCAGCGTCGGACTCGACGTCGCGGGCTTCTACCGTTCGATGGCCGGCAGCGTCGTCATCGCGGTCGCAGCATCGGTCCTCGTCGCCGCGACGAAGCCCGCCGCCCTTCCTGTCGCGTTGCCGTTCATCGTGCTCTGGCTTCTCGCGCCGGGGGTCGCACGCGCCCTCAGCGCCCCACCTCGCGACGCGTCGACGCGCGCGCTCTCCGAGGACGAGGCCCACGATCTCCGCCTGGTGGCCCGCCGGACGTGGCGCTTCTTCGAGGCATTCGTCCACGAGGAGGATCACGCGCTCCCGCCCGACAACTACCAGGAGGACCCGGCACCTGCGATCGCCCACCGGACGTCGCCAACCAATATCGGGATGTACCTGCTCTCGATCCTGAGTGCGCGTGATTTCGGCTGGATCGGCACGCTCGAAGCGATCGAGCGTCTCGAAGCGACGCTCGGAACGGTGGCCGGCCTGCCGCGCCACCGGGGCCATCTCTTCAACTGGTACGACACTCGCGAACTCCGCGCGCTGGATCCACCGTACGTCTCGTCCGTCGACAGCGGCAACCTGTGCGCCGCGCTCCTCATCGTGGCGGAGGCCTGCCGCGAGATGCGGGAGCGCGCCGTCCCGACATCGGTCGCCCTGGCAGGCGTCCTGGATGTGCTCGACCTGACGCGGCTCGCCGCGGCAGCGACCGGGGACGACCGGCGAACGCAGACGCTCGGTCGGGACCATCTGATGGAGGCGTTCGAGCGTTTCGCGACCACGGTCCGCAGCGTGTCGGCGCAGGACGATGCGCCGGCCGACGATTTGAAGCCTCGCGGAGCCGGGTGGGCGCGCGACCTCGCGACGCTCGGCACGGACGCGCGGACGCTCGCCGATGTCGCGTGGGCGTTCACCGCCGAGCGCGGCGAAGGTGGCGGGACGGAGCTCGTGGCCTGGGCGGAAGCCGGGGTCAGGACCGTCGAGAGCCATGAGCGCGATCTCGAGCTTTTCGCCTTGGCGCCGGATGCGGGCGCGCCGCCGGCCGCGATCTCGCATCGGCTGACCGCTCTTGCCGACCTCGCCGAGCGCCTCTTCGCGGAGACCGAGTTCGAGTTCCTGTTCGATCCCACGCGAAAGCTCTTCTCGATCGGGTACCGCGTCGCCGATGTCACCCTCGACCCGAGCTACTACGACCTGCTGGCGTCCGAGGCTCGCCTTGCGAGCTTCCTCGCGGTGGCAAAGGGTGACGTGCCGGCGGAGCACTGGTTCCGGCTGGGCCGCTCATTGACGCCGATCGGACGTGGCTCCGCGCTCATCTCCTGGTCGGGTTCGATGTTCGAGTACCTGATGCCGGCGCTGGTCATGCACGCCCCCGCCGGGAGCCTTCTCGACCAGACGTACAAGCTCGTCGTAGCGCGTCAGATCAGCTATGCCGCGGAGCGAGGCGTTCCCTGGGGGATATCGGAGTCGGCGTTCAACGCCCGGGACGTCGAGCTGACCTACCAGTACTCGAGCTTCGGGGTGCCGGGCCTCGGTCTCAAGCGCGGGCTAGCCGAGGACGTCGTGATCGCGCCCTACGCGACGGTCCTTGCGGCGCTCGTCCGGCCAGCCGCGGCGGTCGCGAATCTCGCCCGCCTCGACGCCGCCGGCGCGAGTGGCCGCTACGGGCTCCACGAGGCGCTTGACTACACGCCGGAGCGGCTGCCAGAAGGCACATCCGTTGCGGTGGTCAAGAGCTACATGGCGCACCACCAGGGGATGGTCCTGGTCGCGATCGGAAACGTCCTGAACCAGTCGGCGATGAACCGCCGGTTCCACGCCACCCCGATCGTCCAGGCGACGGAGCTCCTGCTTCAGGAACGGATGCCGCGCGACGTCCTGGTGGCTCGGCCGCGGGCCGACGAGGTCAGGAGCGTCGCCGATGTGCGTGACCTCGTGCCGCCCGTCCTCCGCCGGTTCCGGTCTCCGCACGACCAGACCCCGCGGACGCATCTCCTGTCGAACGGCCGCTATGCCGTCATGGTCACCGCGGCAGGATCGGGATATAGCCGCTGGGGCGACCTTGCCGTGACGCGCTGGCGCGAGGACGTCACTCGCGACCCATGGGGCAGCTACGTGTACCTCCGCGACACCGAGAGCGGCACGGTCTGGTCGGCGGGGCACCAGCCGAGTGGTCGCGAGGCCGATGCGTACGAGGTTCGGTACTCCGAGGAGCACGCCGAGTTCACGCGCCGCGACGGCTCGATCACCACGGCGATGACGATCGTCGTGTCGGCCGAGCACGATGCGGAAATTCGGCGGGTCACGCTCACCAACGTCGGTTCGCGGGCTCGCGAGATCGAGCTCACGTCGTACGCCGAGATCGTCCTCGCGACGCAGGCGGCGGATGTCGATCATCCGGCGTTCCAGAACCTGTTCGTCGAGACGGAGTTCGTGTCCGACGTCGGCGCGCTCGTCGCGACGCGCCGCCCCCGGTCGAAGGTCGAACGCCAGGTGTGGGCAGCGCATGTGATGGCCGTCGAGGAGCGCCCGATCGCCTACGCGCAGTACGAGACCGATCGGGCGCGGTTCCTTGGTCGCGGCCGGTCGGTCCGCTCGCCCGTCTCGGTCATCGACGGCCGGCCGCTGTCCAACACGGTTGGTGCGGTCCTCGATCCGATCTTCAGCCTCCGCTGCCGCGTCGCGCTACCGCCGGGAGGCACCGCCCACGTCATCTTCTCGACCGTCGTTGGGGATACCCGCGACGCGGTGCTCGACCTTGCGGACAAGCACCGGGAGGCGGCTACGTACGAGCGAGCGGCCACGCTGGCGTGGACGCAGGCACAGGTTCAGCTCCGCCACCTGGGCATTGAAGGCGATGAGGCCCACCTGTTCCAGCGCCTCGCCAACCGGATCCTGTACTCGGATCCGACGCTCCGGCCGGCAGAAACAATCCTCGCCCGGAACGACCGGGGAGCCCCGGCTCTGTGGGCCCATGGCATCTCGGGCGATCTCCCGATCGTCCTCGTGAGGATCGACGAGACAGAGGACCTGGACATCGTCCGGCAGCTCCTCCGGGCCCACGAGTACTGGCGACTCAAGCTCCTCGACGTCGACCTGGTCATCGTCAACGAGCACGCCGCCTCGTACGCGCAGGAACTCGACGACGCTCTCGGTGCGCTCGTCCGGATGAGCCAGTCGACGCTTGGTCGGGACCCCGGCGGCGCCGGTGGGCGCGTCCACGTCCTGCGCGGCGACCGGTTGCCGCCCGAGGACAGGATCCTGCTGCAGGCCGCGGCGCGCGCCGTCCTGCTGAGTCGCGGCGGCAGCCTCGCCGATCAGGTCCTGCGGCTGGAACGTCCCGTCCAAACGCTGCCCGGCCGTCCCCGCGCCGCCGGAAAGAGCATCGAGCCGCAGGCGGCGCTCGCCCGACCCGATCTCGAGCTCTTCAACGGACTCGGCGGCTTTGCGGACGCCGGCCGCGAGTACGTCACGGCACTCGCTCCAGGCCAGGCGACGCCCGCGCCGTGGATCAACGTGATCGCGAACGAGCGCTTCGGCTTCCAGGTGTCGGAATCGGGGGCCGGGTACACCTGGTCGGAGAACAGTCGCGAGAACAAGCTGACCCCGTGGTCCAACGATCCCGTCGGCGACCCGCCTGGCGAGGCGATCTATGTCCGCGACGACGACGACGGGGAGGTCTGGACGCCGACGGCACTGCCCGTTCGATCCGAGGGATCGACGTACTTGGCGCGGCACGGCATGGGCTTCAGCCGCTTCGATCACGAGCGCGACGGGATCGGACTCGAGCTCGTCCAGTTCGTGGCACCGGACGACCCGGTCAAGATATCGGTGCTTTCGATCGAGAACCGATCAGGCCGGGCGCGACGTCTGTCTGTTACGGCGTACGTCGAATGGGTTCTCGGGACGGAGCGCGGTTCGGCGGCTCCGCACATCGCCACGGAGGTGCAGCCCGGAACGGGCGCTCTTTTGGCACGGAACCCCTGGAACTCGGAGTTCTCCGGGCGAGTCGCGTTCCTCGACCTCGCGGGACGGCAGACGGGCTGGACGGCGGACCGAACCGAGTTCCTGGGGAGGAACGGCACCCTCGAGCGCCCGGCAGGGCTCTCCCGTGGCTATGTACTTCGCAAGGAGGCCGGTTCCGGCCTCGACCCATGTGCGGCTCTCCAAACGAGGTTCGAGCTGGCCGATGGCGAGCGGACGGATGTCGTCGTGCTGCTGGGCGAGGCGCGCGACGGGCCCGCCGCGGCGGAGATCATCAGCCGGACACGAGCCTCCGACCACTGGGCCATCCTTGCTGCGGCGAGGAAGGTCTGGCTCGACCTCGCCGGCACGGTGCAGGTGCGAACGCCCGATCGCTCGATGGACATCCTCCTGAATTCGTGGCTTCTCTACCAGGCGGTTTCGAGCCGCCTGTGGGCGAGGACGGCGCTGTACCAGGCCGGGGGCGCATACGGGTTTCGCGACCAACTGCAGGACGTGATGGCCCTGACGACCGCGCGGCCTGACCTCACTCGCGCGCAGCTGCTCCGCGCCGCGGCGCAGCAGTTCCGGGCGGGCGACGTTCAGCATTGGTGGCATCCACCTTCCGGTCGCGGTGTCCGGACGCACATCTCGGACGATCGGCTGTGGCTGCCCTTCGTCGCCAGCCACTACGTCGAGGCGACGGGGGATCACGCGATCATGGACGAGCAGGTGAACTTTCTGGAAGGACCCGAGCTGCGCGACGATCAGGAGGATTCGTACTTCCAGCCAGAGCGATCGACGGATCGCGTGTCGCTCTTCGAGCACTGCGCGCGGGCGATCGACGTGAGCCTCGAGGTTGGCACCCACGGCCTGCCGCTCATGGGCTCAGGGGACTGGAACGATGGAATGAACCGGGTCGGGCATGAGGGGCGCGGTGAGAGCGTCTGGCTGGGTTGGTTCCTGCACGCGGCCATCAGTGCGTTCCTGCCGTTTGCGACGGCGCGCGCGGAGACCGACCGCGAATCACGCTGGCGCGCCAGCGCGAACGCCATTTCTGCGGCGCTGGAGCGGCACGGCTGGGACGGCGACTGGTATCGACGCGGATTCTTCGACGATGGAGCCCCGCTCGGCTCCGCGGTGAACGCCGAGTGTCGGATCGACTCGATCGCGCAGTCATGGAGCGTGCTGTCGGGTGCGGCCGACCGAGGCCGAGCGCGACAGGCGATGGCTGCGGTCGAGGAACATCTCGTTCGTCGCGCCGACGGGCTGCTGCTGCTGTTCACCCCGCCGTTCGACCGATCGGACGTCGATCCCGGCTACATCAAGGGGTACCTCCCGGGCATCCGCGAGAATGGCGGCCAGTACACCCACGGCGCCGTCTGGTCCGCTATGGCGTTTGCGGCCCTCGGGGACGGCGACAAGGCAACCGAGCTCTTCTCCCTCCTGAACCCGATCAACCACATGGCCACGCGCGCCGGCGTGCATCGCTACAAGGTCGAGCCGTACGTCATGGCCGCCGATGTCTATGCCGAGCCGTCGCATCTGGGCCGTGGTGGATGGACGTGGTACACCGGCTCGGCGGGGTGGATGTACCAGGCTGGCCTGGAGGCGATCCTCGGGTTCCGGATTCGGGGTTCCAGGCTCCTGATCGAGCCGGCCATCCCGAGATCGTGGCCCGGCTACGACATCACGTACCGGCACCGCTCGAGCCGCTATGAGATCAGCGTCGAGAACCCCCACCGTGTCAGCGGCGGCGTCAGCGAGGCGTGGCTCGACGACGAGCGACTGGCGTCGCCTCAGGCATCGATCCCGCTCGTCGACGACGAGGGAACGCACCGGGTGCGGATCGTCCTCGGGCAGCCACCGCCGTAGCCCGTCGTCGACCGCCTCTGATTCGAGGACGAGGCGGTTGCCGTGTACCCGCGCTCGAGATGCGTCGACCGGGACGCCTCGCGGCTGTTCAGGCCACGGAGTCGCTTCGTGAACGCGCGGAGAACGCCGGCGCCCTCGCACCAGGTCCG
>DATFPL010000066.1:0-17718 GCA_035264845.1 Candidatus Limnocylindrales bacterium
ATCGACCTCGATGGTATGCTCGCGCGCCCCTGACATCGAGGTGGCGCCGAGCAATGACCGTCATCCGTCGCGATCGATGACCGGCGCCCGCCGTCGGATCGCCGATCGCCAGCTCGCGCTCGAGCTGGTCCCGGAGCTGCCTGCACTCCCGATGGCTCCGGAGTGGAAGGACCAGCAGCGGCTCTGGGGCCACTCGTTCCACCCGATGTGCTCGTACCTCGCGAGCTTCCCGGCGTCGCTCGCCCACGCCTTCATCGAGCGCTATTCGCGGCCCGGCGACGTCGTTCTCGATCCGTTCTCCGGGCGCGGCACGACGCCACTCCAGGCCTGCGCCGAGGGACGGATCGGCGTCGGCAATGACCTCAACCCGTTCGCCCATCTCCTGACGGCCGCGAAGGTCGAGCCCGCGACGCGCGCCGACGCACTGACGCGGCTGACGACGCTCCGGATCTCGTGGGCGGCGGAGTCGTTCGAGTGGGAGCGGCTGGGCGCGCGCGTCGTCCGGGAGCCCGAAGCCGCGACGTCGCTCGTGCCGCCCGCCGGCAGCGGCCGCGGACCTCGTGACGGCAGCCAACCCGTGCCCGTCGAGGTGGCCCTGGCGTTCCACGCACGGACCCTCGCGCAGCTCCTGTTCGTGCGCTCGTCGCTCGACCTCGCGCGACCGACGGACCGCTTCCTCGCCGCGGCGCTGACCGGGATCCTCCACGGCAAGAGCGCCAGCTACCTCTCGCCGCTGATGCCCAACACGTTCAGCATGGCGCCGCGATACGTCCGGGAGTTCGCCGCGCGCACGGATTTCCGTGCGCCCGAGCGCGACGTCTTTGACTCCCTCGCCGCGAAGCTGCGCCGGCTCCACCGCCAGGCGCTGCCGTCGACGCACGGCGTCGCCCTCCTCGGCGATGCGCGCGGCGTCGCTCCGGCGGCCCGCGCAGCGCTTCGTGCTCGCGGCCTCCCGGACCGCGCGCGACTCGTCGTCTCGTCGCCGCCGTATCTCCGCGTCGTCAAGTACGGCTACTACAACTGGCTGCGGACGTGGCTCCTCGGGTTCGACGCCCGCGCCATCGACGCGGCGCTCGACGACGCCCATCACCGCGAGCCGTATCTCGTCTTCCTTCGCGAGGTGCTCCACAACCTCCGACCGGCCCTGACCGACGACGCCATCGTCGTCCTCGTCGTCGGCGACGTGGAGTTCGACCGGGGCCGGCGAATCGAGACCGGGCTCGGGCTCGCGGAGCGAGTCTGGGAAACGGCTGCGGCGCCCGAGGGCTATCGGCTGGCCGGCGTCGCGCTCGACGATGTCGCGCCGAACCGGAAGATGACGAAGCTCTGGGGTGACGAGGCCGGACGAGCGACGAAGGTTGATCGGATCCTCGTGCTCGGGGCGACGGAGCTCGGCCGTCGTCGCGCCCTCGCCGGAGCCGGAACGCCGGTCGACTGGACGTGGCCGCGCCGCGGGTTGCGCGCGATCTGACCTCCGTCCGCGCGGCGGGGCGATAGGCGCCCGAAACGCATGGACCATGTGGCACGGGTGCCGACGCGACGAACGCGCCTACGATGGGATTGATCCCCGCCACGCCGACACGGAGCCATGTTCACGTCACGTTCTCTTCGTGCCTCCTTGGTCGCGAGCCTTCTGCTGCTCGCGTTCGTCGTCTCGGCCGTGTGCGCGGCGACGATTCCGCAGCTTCGCGGTCCGATAACGGACCAGACGGGCGTCCTCTCCGGCGGTGAGTCCCGGATCACTGACGCGATCGACCGACTCGAGCGCGACCACAAAGTCCAGCTGTTCGTGCTGTTCGTCCAGTCGACGGAGGACCTCAACGCCGACGACTACGTCAGCGAGACGGCGCGACGCAACTCCCTCGGCGGGAACGACGTACTGCTGCTCGTGGCCCTGCAGGACCGGAGCGACCGTTTCTGGGCGAGCGACTTGCTGACGAACCTCCCGAGCCAGGAGCTCAACCAGATCGCCGTCGACGATCTCGAGCCACGGCTCCAGGCGGGCGACTACGCGGGTGCAGTCGTCGCGGCAGCGAACGCGCTCGGCGACGCCGCGGAGACGCCGGGTGGCGGCGTCACCGTGCCGGGCGGCGGGACGAGCCAGCCGGACACGAGCACGCCCGGGCCGGCGATCGACCTGACGGGTCCACTCGCCATCCTCCTCGTCCTCGGCGGCGGCTACCTCGTCTACCGCTGGTACCGCGGGCGGACCGCGATCCGGCGCGAGGCCGAGGAGCGCGACCGCCGGACGGGCGCGCTCGCCCGCGAGGCGAACGCCCGGCTCGTCGCGATGGACGAACGGATGCGTGACGCGCGCCAGGAGGTCGACTACGTCGCGGCCGAGTTCGGCGACGCGGAGGTCCAGCCGCTTCGCGCCGCGATCGCGTCCGCGGAGACGGAGATGCGCGCCGCGTTCGAGGTTCGCCAGCGGCTCGACGACTCGGAGCCGGAGGATCCGCCGACGCGCGAGAAGATGCTGATGGAGATCGTCGACCGAGCGAAGCGTGCGCAGGGCGCGCTCGACGCGGAAGCCGGCCGAATCGACCAGCTCCGCAACCTCGAACGGGATGCGCCGGGAATCCTCGACGCACTCCCCGGCCGCATCGACGCGGTCGAGGCACGCCTGCCCGCCGCGGACACCGCGATGTCGCTGCTCGCGTCGTACGCGCCGTCGGCCTGGGCGCCCGTCAAGGGCAACACGGCCGAGGCGCGGAAGGGCGTCGAGGGTGCACGCGCTGCGGTCGAGCGCGGTCGTGCCGCCATCGCGGCAGGCGACCGCCGAGCGGCCGCGCACGCTGCGAGCACTGCCCAGGAAGGTGTCGCCGGCGCGGCGCTGCTGCTCGATGCGATCGACAAGCTCGTCCAGTCGGTGAAGGACGCCGAGACGCGCCTGCCCGACGTCATCCGCGGCGCGCAGTCTGACCTGGCGGCGGCGCGTGCCGCGCTACCCGGTGCGACGGCTGCGGCGAACCATCAGTCGCGGCTCGCGGCGGCGGAGACGGCCCTCCGGGGCGCCGCCGCGGCCGCCGCGATGACGCCGCCAGACCCGCTCGGCGCGTTGCGCGCGGCGACGGATGCCGACGCGAACATCGACCAGGCGCTCGCGGCCGTTCGCGAGGACGCCGCGCAGCGCGAGCGGCTGGGTGCGGCGGTCGACGCGGCGCTCGCGAGCGCCGACGCAAGCGTCAATCGCGCCGCCGACTTCATCGCCGTTCGCCGCACGGGCGTCGGCCGCCGGGCACGCACTCGACTCGCGGAGGCGCAGCGACTCCTCGCCCAGGCGGACGCGCTCGCGGCCACGAACCCGCAGCAGGCGCTCGCCGCTGCCCAACGCGCGGGGCAGCTCGCCGACGAGGCGTACAGCTACGCGCAGGACGACTTCGACGACTGGGACCAGGGCGGCCCGGGACTCGGCAGTCGTCGCGGCTCCGACGTCGCCGGCTCGATCCTGGGCGGCATCCTCGGCGGCATCCTTCTGGGCGGAGGCACGGGCGGCGGCGGGTGGGACCGCTCGCCGTGGGGCTCGTCGGGTCCGTTCGGCGGCGGCGGCGGAGGCGGCGTGTTCGGGGGAGGCGGCGGCTTTGGTGGCGGCGGCTGGGGCGGTGGCGGCGGAGGCTGGACCGGCGGTGGCGGCGGCTTCGGCGGAGGCGGCGGAGGTGGCGGCGGACATACGGGCGGAGGTCGGTGGTGAGCGCCGGCGCTCGCGCATCAATGTGGCGATCAGCGGGCATTGGCCCGTCGTAAACAGAGGAGAAACACCATGGCGCAATCGTCGATCCTCGGCCGGGTCAGCCAGCTGGTCCGGGCGAACATCAACGCGATCCTCGACAGCGCGGAGGATCCGGAGCAGATGCTCGACCAGCTCGTGCGCGACTTCACGAACAACATCTCGGAGGCGGAGGACGCGGTCGCCCAGACCATCGGCAACGTTCGTCTCGTCGAGGACGACGCGCGCGAGGCGCGCCAGGCATCGACCGAATGGCACGACAAGGCGGCCGCAGCTTCGCGTCGCGCGGAGGACCTGCGCGGCCAGAACAACACGACCGAAGCGAGCCGGTTCGACGACCTCGCCCGGATCGCGCTGCGCCGGCAAATCAGCTACGAGCAGCAGGCGACGAGCCTCGAGACGCAGGCCGCGCAGCAGAACGAGCTGGTCGACAAGCTCAAGGACGGCCTGAACAAGATGCGCGTCAAGCGCGAGGAGCTCGTCCAGAAGCGCGACGAGCTCGTCGGGCGGGCCAAGATGGCGCACGCTCAGCAGCAGGTGCAGCAGTCGATCCGTAGCGTGTCGGTCATGGACCCGACGAGCGAGATCGGTCGCTTCGAGGAGCGGATCCGACGCCAGGAGGCGCAGGTCCGCGGCATGGAGGAGGTTGCCGCGTCGTCGCTCGACGACCAGTTCGCGCAGCTCGAATCCGGTGAGGACGAAGCCGAGGTCGACGCCCGGCTCGCGGAGCTGAAGTCGGGCGACGGGACGGGCGCGCGACCCGCCCTCGGGAGCGGAGCAGACCGCCGCTGAGCGACAGGCCCGCGGCTATCATCCGGGCATGAAGCAGATGTATCACCCGTCGGACCTGGCGGCGATGGATCCGCTGGTGCTGATGAAGAACCTCGATCACGTCCGGATGACGAGCCGCCGCCTGTCGTACATCCTCCAGCAGCAGGTCCATCTGTACGTGCCCGAAGCGAACGAGCTGCGCGAGCAGATCGATCGCTACGTCGAGGCCGAGCGCCAGATCGAGGGCGAGATGGCGCGCCGCCGAATTCGCGCGTAGCGAGGCGACAACGCACGGATGCGCCGCCAAACGCGCCGGCGAATCCAGAAGCCCTGCCGATACCGGCAGGGCTTCGTGGTTCCCGGGATCAACCCGAAATAAGTGCTGAACTCCGGGTTTAACCCCCGGCGGCGGCTCCCGCGAAGCGGAGCGTGGCGACGACTGCGGGTTCCGGCGCGGGCTCCGGTATGACGCGGGGTGATTCCTCAGCGACCGGTGCCTCGGCGGCGGCGGCTCGCACGACCGCGGCCGACGCGATTTGCGCGCGCCGCGCGTGCTCTTCGGCGACCACGCGGTGGACGAGCGTTGCGAGAGCCGGCAGCTCGAACAGGCTGAAGTTGATCCCGGCTGCGCCGAGGTCGTCGCACGTCCAGCCGCGGAACAACCCGCGATTGGCGACGCCGCACATCTCGTCGTACAGCTCAGGCCACCCGACGGCACGGCGCCGGTAGCAGAACCTCACGAACTCGACCGCGTCCTCTGACGGCGTGCGGTCGTGCGTCCGCGAATCCATCGATCGGCTGCCCTCCTCGCGCTGGGCGCGACCAACCACACCGACAAACGGCGAGCATGCCGTTCGGCGGACGAGACGGTCCCGCTGGGGGTAACCGGTCTGCCCTCCCCCGAGGCCTGGGGACCGGTGGGACGTCATCCTAGGACCGGCGTCGGCGCGCCGGAAAGAGGGTTTGTCCACCATCTCGTCCACGAACTTATCCACAGGAACGGGTGTTCTGGTTCCGATGGATGAGGGGCGGTCTGAACCGGTTCACGGCCGCGCATCGGGCGCGGTCGCGACGGCGGATCCGGACCGCCGGCGGACGCCGATACCCGGCCGATCGGGCAACTGCCAGCGGCAGTCGTCGGCGAGGTCGAGACCCTCGAACGGGTCCGCGGCGAGGAGGAGATTGCCGTCGAGGTCGACCCAGTCGGCGAGCGACGCGACCGCGGCGGACGCGGCGATGCCGACGGACGTCTCCTCCATGCAGCCGAGGAACGTCCGAAAGCCGAGCTCGCGCGCCCGCGCCAGCATGCGATGCGCGGCGCCGACGCCGCCGCACTTGGCGAGCTTCACGTTGACGCCGGCGACGACGCCGACGAGACCGTCGAGATCCTCGATCGCGACCGCGCTCTCGTCGGCGACGATTGGCAGCGACGAGCGCTCCTGGAGCCGCGCGAGCTGGTCGATTCGTCGCGCCGGAAACGGCTGCTCGATGAGCTCGACGCCGAGTTCGATGAGCGCGGGCAGCAGCGCCTCCGCGTCCGCGGGCGTCCAGGCGGTGTTCGCGTCGACGCGGATCGGACCGGCGAACACTTCGCGGACCGCGCGCAACGTCGCGAGGTCGCTCGGCCCGCCGACCTTCACCTTGAGCGCGGGGAACCGCGACGCGCGGCGCGCGCGCTCGGCGACGATCGCCGGCTCGTCGAGGCCGACGGTGAAGTCCGTCGGCGGGATGTCCGCGGACAGGCCGAGGAATCGGTGGAGCGGCAGCGCGGCTGCCGTCGCCGCGAGATCGTGGAGTGCGATGTCGAGCGAGCACTTGGCCGCGCCATGGCCGCGGATAGCCTCGTCCATTCTGACGCCCGCGGCCGCGAGTCCGTCGCGCGTCAGCTCCGGGTCCCCCACCGCGTCGACGAGGAGCGGCATGACCGCGGCCATCGTCTCCGGGGTCTCGCCGTAGTACGCGTCCGGGAACCCCTCGCCGAGCCCGACGATCCCGGGCGCGGCCGCCGATCGCAGCTCGACGATCACGGTCGTCGCGGCGCCGCTCGCGGCGTGACGCGCGATCCGGAACGGGTCGCGGAACCCGATCGACAGGACCTCGGTGCGGATCTCGAGCGTCACGTCGGCAGCGCCTCGACGCGCTCGCGCACCGCCCGCCACAGCCGCTCGCCGCCGAACCGGAACGGGTCGTCGCATGGCAGCCCTGTTTCGGCCGCCGTCCGCTCGATCTCGTCGCGCGCGTCGTCCGCGCCCTGGATGAGCGACGTGTTCAGCGCGACCGCGACCACGCGCGATGGTGCAACGAGGCCGGCGACCAGCTCGTGGGCGCGGATCAGCTCCGGGAGCGGCTTGATCGGACATGACAGCGACGGGAGGTGGTCGAAGTCGTGCTCGAGTAGCCCGGGCTTGTGGACGAGGACCATCGCGTGCGGCGTCGTGCCGTGGATCAGCCCGAGCGTCACCGACGAGTAGGCTGGGTGATCGAGTGAGCCCTGGCCCTCGACGAAGACCCAGTCGCCACGCGCCTCGCCCTGCTCGACGAGCCACTCGCACGTGCCTTGAACGAAGTCCGCGATGACGCGATCGACCGCCGCGCCCCAGCCCTCGATCATGATCCCGGTCTGCCCCGTCGCCACGAACGAAGCGGAGGCACCGTCGGCGAGGGCGGCGCTCCGCAGCTCGAGCGCAACGGACATCTTGCCGATGCCGCAGTCGGAGCCGACCGTCAGGATCACCCGCTTGCCGGGTGCGTGTGGCCGGCCCATCGCGGTCTCCATCCGCTCGGGCGGCCGGCGGTAGTCGACGATGACGACGCCCCGCCGGTCCGCCGCCGCCCGCAGCTCCGGATCGTCGGCGAGGAACGTATGCAACCCGGACAGAATGTCGAGACGGGCATCGATCGCGGCGAGAATGGTCGCCCGCCACGCCGCCGGCAGCCGGCCGCCCGTCGGCGCGATGCCGATCAACAGCGCCGTCGGCGGATCGGGCAGTGCGAGGGCTTCGTCGAGCGTGGCGACGGCTGGGATGTCGTGGCCGGGCAGCCATTCGGCAACGCTTCGCCCGGCGATCGACGAATCGAGGATCGCCACCGTCGGGTCCGGGCCGTAGCGGATGACGCCCATCGCGGTCTTCGCATGATGCGGGCCGAATTGGCCCTCGGTCAGGATCACGAGACGACGACCGCACTTCTCGGACACGCCGCCGAGTCTACGGGTACTGCGAGCGCCACGCGATCGCTCCGACGCGGCGGTCGGGCGAACGCTCGCTAGGCCGGAATCGGCTCGATGTTCTGGTTCAAGCGGAACACGTTCGTCGGGTCATACCGCCACTTGAGCTGCGCCAGGCGGCGATATTTCGAGTCGCCGTAGGCACTTTCAGCGACTCCTGTGTCAGCCTGCTCGTTGACGTAGTTCGCGTTCATCGAGAGTTCGCCGAGTCGTCGCGCCGCGCGGCGGCACCAGGCGATGGCCCGCTCGTCGTCGTCGGGACTGTCCCAGACACCCTGCGAGATCCAGTAGAACTCGCCCGCCCGCCCCGCGTACGCCGTCGCGTCCTCGTCGACGTCTCCGACGGCACCACCGAGCTGCAGGCAGTACAGCTCCAGTCCGGGCACCGGGATCTCCTCGACCGACTCCGCGATGACGGCTATCACGCGGTCGTCCATGTCGCGGAGGAACCCGCCCTTGGAGTAGTACCTCCGCCCCCACGGCAGGAGCTCGTCGCTCGCGCGCTGGAGTTCCAGGAACGTCATGTCCCCCGTGGGGTCCCGGACGCCGTTGGCGAACGCGAAGCGCTCGACAGCGGCGTCCCCGGCGACCGCCGACCCGGTCGAGATCGCGCGGAGCAGCAGTTCTTCCTTCGTGACGATGAAGGCCGCAGTGACCTCGCGCGGCGCGCTCGCGGCCGCGTCGCGGTACTGCCGCAGTGTGTCCGCGGTCGTGCCCGCGGAATGGGTCCAGCGCCTGATCCGGACCGGCCCGAGTTCGTGCATCCGGAACTCGAACCGCGTGACGACGCCGAAGTTGCCGCCACCGCCACGGATAGCCCAGAACAGGTCCGGTTGCTCATTGGCGTCGACCCGCAAGAGTCTGCCGTCCGCCGTGACGACGTCGGCTTCAACGAGATTGTCGATGGTCAGGCCAAAGCGCCGGCTGAGGTATCCCATGCCGCCACCGAGCGTCAGACCTCCGACGCCTGTGTGCGACACCACTCCCGCCGGCGTGACCAAGCCGTACCGTTCGCCGGCAGCGTCGACGTCGCCGAGCAGGGCCCCGCCGCCGACCTCGACCGTTCGCCGATGCGGATCGACGACCACTGCGTTCATCCGTGACAGGTCGCAGACGATCCCGTCGTCGCAGGTCCCGAGCCCAGCAAAGCTGTGACCGCCGCACCGCACGGCCAGAGGCACGCCGGAACCGGCAGCGATGTTCACGATCTTCTGCACATCGCTCGGCGTCTCGGCCTGGACGATCGCGCCAGGCCTGCGGTCGATGACGGCGTTGTATACGCGACGAAGCCGGCCGTAATCACGATGATCCGGACCCACGACCGTGCCGTCCAGATGTGCGCGCGCAAGCTCAGCCGCGACTTCGGTATCAGCCATGGGATCGCTCGAATCGAGGTGCGGCAGAACGGGTGCCCGTCTGCCGGAGCGCAACCGCTTCGATCGAGTATGCATGACGCGCAGGAGCAGTCGGGCCGGACGACGCGAGGCAAACGAAAGGCCCGATCCCGCGCGAATCGAGCCGACAACAAACGAGTTGGTACCGCATACCGGATTCGAACCGGTGATCTCCGCCTTGAGAGGGCGGTGTCCTGGGCCTCTAGACGAATGCGGCGCGGGATCGGCCGAAATGGTACCGCGGGTTCGAGAAGGGTGGCAACCGAGCGACGGAGCTACAACCGGTTCGTCTCCAGAAACGCCCGGATCGAGTCGGCCACCTGCTGGTACCCCGCCTCGGCGAGGATCAGCCCGTAGTGCGAGTGGGCGCCGAACGGCTCATACGTCGCGTCGAGCCACTCCGCGACGCGCTCGGAGCTCGGCTCCGGGACGTAGCGGTCGAGCCCCGCGCCGATGACGAGCCGCGGGATCGACTCGAACGCGGCGCGATCGATCGCGACGCCCTCCAGCACCGACCGCCGCGCCGCGCCGGCCTCATGCGGCTTCTGCCCCAGCAGGTGCTGGATCCGGAGGACGTCCTGGATCGTGAGGTCGCGATGGTCTCGCTGCAGCTTCTCCGGCAGCGTCTCCCAGCCGATCGACGACTTGCCGTAGACGTCCGGGACCTCTCGCAGCTCGTGCGCCCGCGCGGGCGGCCGAATGTCGGCCGGCGCCTCGGGTGAGAGGAGAACGAGGGCGGAGATCGGCATCCGCTCCGCGGCCTTCATCGCCAGCAGCCCGCCCATCCCGTGGCCGATCGCGACCGTGTTCGGCCCGAGCCGCTCCATCGCCGCCGCGACGTCGTCCGTGTACGTCTCGAACGACAGCTCCGTCGGGTCCGCGGTCTGCGACCAGTGGTGGTTGCGGAGGTTGAGCGCGTGGCCCTCCCAGCCGCGCCCCGCGAAGTAGCCGAGGAACCGCTCCCAGACCCACGACCCCGCCAGCTCGCCGTGGACGAACAGGAGTGGCTTCCGACGCGACCGCCGCTCCGGGAGCCACGACTCGATGTACAGGCCGCGGTCGAAGAGCTCGATCTCGTCCTTGCGCACGGGGCGGCCGTTGACCGGTGGGACCTGGGCGCGGACGAGGATCTGCTCCGGCGTCGTGTCTGGCATTGGGCTCACCACTCGAGCGGGTTGATGACCAGGCCGGTCAGGGGCTTGGGGTGGAAGTACGTCGACTTCTGCGGCATCACGTCGCCTTCCGCCGCGACCGCGGCGATCGACGAGACGGGGGTCGCCTGGAGGAGGAACGCCACGTCCGCGCCATCGAGCGCAGTGTCCACGCGATCGAGCGCCTCCGCCGAGGACTTCGTGTACGCGATCCGGTCGCCCGCCGCGACGACCGCGGCGTCGATACCTAGCAGCCGATCGAGCGCCGCGCCAAGCAGCGTCACGTCGAGCCCGCGTACGGCTCTGCCGCCGTGGCCGAGCAGTGGCTCGAACACGTCCCGCCGCGCCTCGAGCACCGCGCCACCGCTCCTCGTCCACACGCCGAACCGCCCACGCCCGCCCTGCGGCGCGCCCGCGAACGCGCGGAGCAGCTCGTCGCGCCCTGCCGCCGCGACGTCGAACAGCTGCGGTGCGGACCGGAGCAGTTGGCCTCCACCGTCCGCCACGCCGCAGACGACGCGATGCGTCGGCAGGACCGTGAGCTGCTGCGCCGTCGACTCGAGGAGAAGCGCCAGAAGGTAGTCGAACGGCGGGTTCTCCTCGCACGAACGGCTCATCCGGCGTTCGTCGCGGTAGCGCAGCGCCGTCTCGTAGCGGTGGTGCCCGTCCGCGATCGTGACCGGCTCCGCGCCCGCCGCCGCTGTCAGTGCCGCGACCCGGTCGTCGACGCCATCGTTCGGCACGACCCAGAGTCGGTGCCGGACGCCGTCGACGTCCGTGACGTCGGCATCGGGGCGGCCATCCGCGACGGCCGCGAGCGCCTCTCCTGCCCTCCCGCTTGGGTCCTGGTACAGGACCACGACGGGGCTCGTGTTGACGCCGGTGGCGCGAAGGAGCTTGTAGCGATCCTCCTTCGGTCCCGGCATCGTCCGCTCGTGTGGCCGGACCCCGGAACCCGGCTCGAGCGACTCGAGCCGCAAGCGCCCGAAGAACCCCCGCTGCGTCCGCTCCTCGTCCGTGCCCGGCACCACGTAAACCTGCTCGTACGCGTATAGCGACGGCTGGCGGTCCTTGTGGAGCGTCCCATCCGATCGCCACGCCGCGAGCGTCCGCGCCGCGCGCCGATAGCGGTCGTCCGGATCGTCGCCGGGCTCGACGGTCGGCAGGTCGAGTCGGACGACGTTCCTGGGGTCGCGCTCGAGGTACTCGCGCTGCTCGCGGGGCGAGATGACGTCGTACGGCGGGCTGACGACGCGCGACAGGTCGCCGACGGCATCGGGGCGGTAGCGGAGCGCGCGGAACGGGCGGATCTCGGGCACCGGCACCTCGACGGGTCGCGGTACGACGCCGCGACCGGGGGGTCTGGCGGGGACGGCGGGCATCGTACGATAGCGGCGGTCGAGGCGCCGTCAGCCTCGCCCGGAGACGGCCCACGATGGTCGGACGACGCAACTTTCGAGGGGGCCGGGACGTCGTTGAGGCGATCCGCACCACCGTGTGACCGCCCAGGAGGGCTCGTGCCGCGCTCCGCGTCGCCCGCTTCGGCTCGCCCGCCCCTCTGCCTGAACCATCGCGTGCTGGCACGTGCGGCGGCCATCTTCGCGGTCGCGTTGTTCGTGTCGGGACTGGCAGCGCTTCCCGCTCGCGCCGCCGACGCGCCGACGATGGAGGCGTCGGCGATGCTCCAGGGCCACGCCCGTGTCGGGGCGTGGATGGCGATCCGCGTCCACCTCCACAACGACGGTCCCGCCGTCACGGGCGAGCTGCGGCTCGCGGGCGGCGCCCAGGGCCGTACGCAGTTCGGAACTCCGGTCGACCTGCCGACCACCTCCGACCAGAATTACTTCATCTACGCCCAGCCGTCGCAGCTCGGGCGCGACCTCGAGGTCCAGCTGATCGCCGGCGGGACCACGGTGGCCAGTCGGAAGGTGGCGTTCACCGCGCACGACGCGACGCAGCTCGTCGTCGGCGTCGTCGCCGAGCAGCCGCAGCGGATCGTCCCCCAGATCAACCTGCTGCCCGGCGCGACCGGGAACCCTGCATCCGTCGTGCCACTCGCCGTCGGCGACCTGCCGGATCGCGTCGAGGCGTGGGCGCCGCTGGACAGGCTGGTGTGGCAGGACGTCGACACGCAGCTGACATCTGGCCAGCTGGGCGCGCTGCGCGGCTGGCTCGCCGGCGGCGGACACCTCGTCGTCGTCGGCGGGACGGCGGGGCCGGCGATCCTGTCCGGCTTCCCCGACGACATCCTCCCGTACCGCCCGAGTGCGACGATCGACGTCGCCCCGCAGTCGCTGACCGCCCTCGTCGGCCAGCTGCCGCGCGGCGCGAGCGACATCCCCGCGCTCGCCGGCAACCTCGCGCGCGGCCACGCGCTCGCGACGAGCGACGATCGCGCGATCGCGGCTCAGGCGGCCTACGGCAGCGGGACGGTGACGTTGCTCGGCTTCGATCCCGCCACGCCGTGGATCGCCGAGGCGCGGTCGACGCAGTCGATGTGGCGGGCGTTGCTCCCGCAGCGGAGCGGCGGCGCGGCCGCAACGGGCGACGACACGCAGCTCATGTCCGCGGTCTCGCAGCTCCCGGAGCTCACCCTGCCGCCTATCCAGGGGCTGCTGGCGCTGCTGTTCGGCTACATCCTGCTGATCGGGCCAATCAACTACCTCGTGCTCCGTCGCCTCGATCGGCGGGAGTGGGCATGGATCACGATGCCCGCGCTCATCGTCCTGTTCGCCGCGGGCGCGTACGCGTTCGGAGCCGCGCTCCGCGGTCTCGACGTGGTCGTCAACGAGGTCGCCATCGTGCGGGGCGCCCCGGACGCGACCGAAGGCATGGCGCAGGTCTACCTCGGTGTGTTCTCGCCGTCGCGCGGGACGTACCAGGTCGAGGTCCCCGGCGGTGCGCTGCTGTCGTCGACGCTCAACGGCGACTTCACGACGGGGGGCACGAGCGCGACGCTCGACGTAATTCAGGGCAACCCCGCGCGGATCCGCGACCTTGTCGTTGGATTCGGGTCGCTGCGAACCGTCCGTGCCGAGACACCGGCATCGGTTCCGCGGATCCAGGCCGACCTCCGACTCGTGGATGGCGCGCTTACGGGCACGATCCGCAATTCGTCGAACGAGCTCCTCGAGACGCCGGCGATCGCCCTCGGAACCTCCGTCGTCGTCCTCCAGGATCTGAAGCCGGGCGCCGAGCAGACGATCACCCTGCCGATCCGCTCGAGCCAGTTCGACCGCTCCCTTTCCGACCGCATCCTCGGCCAGACGTTCTTCAACGATCCCAACCAACCGACGGGATCGACCCAGCGCAACGCGGTCCGTCGAGCAATCCTCGACCAGCTGACGTACGACCCGAACCGCGGGACGAACGGCGCCCTGCCGGCGGACGGACCCGTCCTGCTCGCGTGGGGCGGACACCGCGTGCTCGACGTCCGGATCTCCGGGCAGGAGCCGCGCCGAACGGGGAACGTCCTCTACTACATCCCGCTCGGCATGCACGTCGAGGGGCGCATGACGTTCGACGGCGAGCTCATCCGGAGCAGCATCGTCTCCCTCGACGCAGCCGTGTTCAGCAAAGACACCTTTTCGATCAACATGGGTCGCGGCTCGGCGACGTTCGCGTACCGGCCGATCCCGTTCGACGGCGCGCTCGCGGCTCAACGCGTGGTGCTCGCGTCCGGCTTCGGGGGCGACACGATGCCCGGGGCCGGCGTCGCGGAGGGGATCGAGCCCGTCAGTCCGCAGCCCTGCCGCGGGGGCACGAACGACGCAAGGAACTGCACCCACTCCGTGCCGCCGCCGCCTTGCCCCCCGGATCAGCCGGGGTGCCCCGGACCGGACTTCCAGGTTCCGGCCGTCGAGGTCTTCGACCTCACCGGCGACGGCTCGTGGATGCGGCTGCCGAATTTCAAGCCTGGCGCCGCCTACGAGCTGAGGAACGGCGCGCGTTACGTCGATCCGGGCACCGGCACGCTCCTCGTCCGGTTCGTCAACGAGGCAGATGGCGGCAGCAACTTCAACTTCTCCGTCCGGATCGAGGGCGACGTCCGATGAGCGAGATCGTCGCTGCCCGTGGCCTCGTCAAGCGCTACGACGGGACGCTCGCGGTGGCCGGGCTGGACCTGTCGGTCGAGGAGGGCGAGATCTTCGGGCTCGTCGGGCCGAATGGCGCGGGCAAGACGACGACGCTCCGGATCCTCGCGACGCTCCTCGCCCCGACATCCGGAGAAGCGGAGATCGCGGGCGTGTCCGTTCGCCGGAACCCCAACGCGGTGCGTCGCGTCCTCGGCTTCATGCCGGACGTCTTCGGGGTCTATGACGACATGAAGGTCTGGGAGTACCTCGACTTCTTTGCGCGGTGCTACGGCATACCGGCCGACCGGCGGCGGCGAATGATCGGCGACCTGCTCGACCTCGTCGACCTCGGCGACAAGCGCGACAGCTACGTCCAGGGCCTGTCGCGCGGCATGCAGCAGCGGCTGTGCCTCGCCCACACGCTCGTCCACGATCCGCAGGTCCTGCTCCTCGACGAGCCCGCATCGGGCCTCGACCCGCGAGCCCGGGTCGAGCTTCGCGAGCTGCTCCGCGAGCTGCGGTCGCTCGGCAAGACGATCCTCATCAGCAGCCACATCCTTCCGGAGCTCGAGGAGCTGTGCACGAGCGTCGCGATCGTCGATCGCGGGCAGGTGCTCGCCCAGGGCCGCGTGTCCGATATCGAGCGACGGCTCCGGGCCGGCGCAGTGCTCCGCGTCAAGGTCCTCGCCGACGCGGCCCACGCGGAAACCGCACGCGTCTGGTTCGCCTCCCGATCGGACGTCGCCTCGGCGGCCTTCCTCGACGACGGCACGCTCGAGGTCGGGTTCCGCGGCGACGACGCCGCGACGGTCGGGCTCCTCGCCGCCGCCATCGGCGCCGGGTTCCCGATCGTCAGCTTCGCCCGCGCCGCGAGCGATCTCGAGGAGCTGTTCCTCCAGGTCACCGCGCGCGACAATCCCGTGCCGGTCTCGTGACGGACACGACGCCCGCGGCGGTGCCGCTGGCGGACGCCGCACCGGCGGCCGTCCCCAGCGTGCCGGCACGCCGCATTCCCCGACCCGGGACGCTGACCGGGATGTCCGCGATCGTGGTCCGCGAGCTGCGGGCGCGGATGCGCGGCAAGCGCGCCTTCATCTTCCTGACGTTCTACCTCCTCGTCCTGGGCGGGCTGTTGTGGCTCGCTCTCTCGGCGACGCAGGACGCCCCGATGGGCGCGCTCGACGCCGTCGCGTTCGGACGAGGGATCTTTGGCGGAATCGTCCTGATCGAGACGGTCGTCGTCGCGGTCCTCGCGGCCGCGTACACGGCGGGTTCGATCAGCCAGGAGCGCGAGAAGCAGACGTTCGACCTCCTGGCGGTAACGCCGATCTCGTCGCTGGCGATCGTCGTCGGCAAGCTCGTCAGCAGCCTGTCGTTCCTCGCCGTGATCGTCGGCGCGTCGCTTCCGTTGGCCGCGTTCACGTTCTTCTTCGGTGGGACGGCAGTCGAGGACATGGTCATCGCCTACGTGATCATCGCCCTCACCGGTGTCGGTGTCGGCGCCCTCGGCGTCCTGTGCTCCGCGGTGTTCCGGAAGTCACAGCCTGCGACCGTTGCCGCGCTCGTCGGGGTCGCGATCCTGACGATCGGCAGCAGCGGCGCATGGATCGCCATGGACGCGAACGCCCGCGAGAGGTCGCTTCCCCGGCCGCCCGTCGCGATTCTCCTGCTCAACCCGTTCGTTGCCCAGGCGGACCTGCTGTGCTCGACGACGAACGAGATGTGCCTCTTCAGCTCGACCGACGAATTCGCGCCTGTCGGACCCGCCGGCGGTGGCGCTGCCTTCGTTCCGCAGCCGACGCATCCGCCGCTCATCGTGCCCGGGACGTTCTGGCCGGCGAGTGTGGCCGCGTGGGCCATCGCGGCGCTCGCGTTCGTCTTCGGGGCGGCGCAGGCCGTCTCGCCGACGCGCCGCACAACATTCGACCTGCGTTCCCGCCTGCGACGCCCGCGCCAACCGGTCGCACCCGACGCCGCCGCGGATCCCGAGGCCGCCCGCTCATGAGCGACGTCGCGCCGGTCGTCGTGGACGCCGCCTCGGGGCTGCCCGCCGTGGCCGGCGTCGACGCTCCAGGTGGCGCCGATGCGGCCGCTGCGGTCGCGCGTCGCCCGGTTCGCGTCCTGCGGCGGCCCCGCGTCCGAGGCGCCTTCTCCGGCGTGGTTGCGGTCGGCGTCAAGGAGCTCCGCGGTCGGATGCGCGGCCGCCGCGCATTCGTGATTCTGACCGTCTACCTCGTCCTCCTCGCAAGCTTCGCCTGGATGCTCGAGCTCATCCTCGAGCGGCGATACGCCGGCTCGGATCCCACGTCTGCCGCGTTCGCATCCGCGCAGATCGGGCAGGGCGTCTTCATCGGGCTGCTCATGCTGGAGACCCTGCTCGTCGTCGCGCTCGCGCCGGCGTTCACGGCTGGAGCAATCAGCATGGAGCGCGAGAAGCAGACGCTCGACATGCTGGCGACGACGCCCGTCTCGTCCGTCGCAATCGTCATCGGCAAGCTTTTCAGCGCGCTGACGTACCTCTTCATCCTCATCGTCGCCTCGATCCCGCTCACCGCGGTCGTGTTCGTGTTCGGCGGCGTGGCACCCGACGACGTCGTCCGCGGGTACCTCGTCCTCTTCGCGACGGCAATCGGCCTTGGATCCGTCGGGTTGTTCTGCTCCGCTCTCATGCGCCGGACCCAGGCGGCGACGATCGCGACGTATTTTGTCGTGCTGGCCGCGACGCTCGGCAGCTTCTTCGTCTTCTACTTCTGGAACACGATGACAAACGGGGCGGGGAACTTCGCGACGGGGTTCGGGCCGCTCACCGGCCGGCCGCCCGAAGCCCTGATCTACCTCAACCCGTACTTCGCCCAGGCCGACGTGGTGTGCGGCGTCGAGAACGGCTTCGGGGAGTGGTGTGGACGAATCGCGTTCGTCAGCGACCGGCCCGTCTTCGGCGGGATCACGGTCGGAAGCCCGCCTGAGGCGACGAAACCGCTTCCCGGCGGATTTCTGACCGGTGGCGGGGTGAACGGCATAGATCAGCCCGTCGTCCAGCCATTCGGCGTCGTCCGCGACAGCTTCTGGCCGAAGAGCGCCGCGGCATGGCTGGGTCTGTCGGCGGTGTTGATCGCAGCCTCCGTCCAGCTCGTGACGCCGACCCGGCGATGGCGACCGCGACGTCCCTCGTGGTTGCGGCGACCGGCACGGAGCTCTCCGGGATGAACCTTCACAGCATCCGGTTCCTGAGGCGGCGCCCCGGCAACGCCGCGCTCCCGGGTGTGGCGCGGTTCGCGCCGCCGGACCCTGCGGCCGTCGCTCCCGGGGCCATGGACGCCGACCTTCGGCAGATCCGGTCGATCCTGCGCCGACACCGCGCCCGGCTGTTCGT
>DATFPL010000067.1:0-4804 GCA_035264845.1 Candidatus Limnocylindrales bacterium
GACTTTGAAGTCGGACGGCACCTTCACGTACGTCCCAAACGCAGGTTACATCGGCACTGATTCGTTCACGTACCACGTGCACGATGTGACGCTGATCCTCGCCACAGACTCGGCGCCCGCGACGGTGACGATCACGATCACCAACGCCGCTCCCGTCGCCAGGAAGGACGCGTATTCCGCGACGACGGGCGTCGAGTTGACGGTCACCGCGCCCGGCGTCATGGCCAACGACAGCGATAGTGACGGCGATGTCCTCACCGTGACCCAGCTCACGAGCACGGGCAACGGCTCTGCCTCACTGCAGGACGACGGCTCGTTCACGTACAAGTCAGGCGGATCCTTTACCGGGACCGCCACGTTCACCTACCGCCTGTCGGACGGCATCGCGACCGCCGACGCGACTGTGTCGATCACGGTAACGGCTCCCGCAGCCCCGACTCCAACCCCGACACCGACACCGACGCCCACTCCCACTCCAACGCCGACGCCGACACCGACGCCAACACCGACTCTCCCGGTTCCGACGCTCCCCGTCCCCAGCCTGCCCCTGCCGACGCTTACGGTGGCCACGCCGACGCCCACGCCGACGCCGACGACGCCAGGCGCAACACCTGCCCCGACGCCCACGCCGAGCGCCGCGGCAACCCCCGTCGGTTCGGCCGTCCCGTCGCTCAGCCCGGGCTCCGTCGTGACCCCCACCATCCCGCCCGGTGGTGGGGGAGTCAGCGGCCCCGGTCCGATCGCCGGCGCGGGCTCCGGCGGCGGGGGCGGCTTCGGCGTCGGCACGCCGGCTCTCGATCCGATCGGCGGGCTGCTAGACGGCAGCTTCGCCGACTTCGGCGGGTTCGGCGCGACCGTCGAATGGGCTGTGCCGGCCCTTGCCCTCACGGTGCCCGGACTCCTGCTGATCCTGGCCGTCCTGTCGCAGGCCGTCGTCGGCGCCGTTTGGCTGCCGTTCGTGCGGCGGTGGCTTGGCGGGCTCGGGGTGGCGCGTCGCCGCTCGCGTGCTCGGTCGGCCGCCTGAGCTCGACGCCAGCTCGACGCGCTCGCCGTACCGTGGCGGGGTGACGCAAGACTTCCTTTCGCCCGCTGGGCTTTGCGCGCGCTGTCGGCACGCGCGCGTCGTCGTATCGCGGCGCGGCAGCCGCTTCGTCCTGTGCGAGCTGTCCCGCACCGACTCCCGGTTTCCGCGCTATCCGTCGCTGCCGGTGATTTCGTGCGCCGGGTTCAGCCCGCTCCTCACCGTCGACGAGCCCCCCGCGCTTGACGCTCCGAAAGGCGGCGCCTAGACTCCCCGCCACATCACGAAGAACGGGCGATGAACGGGACGAGTACGCGTCGGGCGTCGGCAGAGAGACCCGGTGGCTGGTGGAAACCGGGGCGACGACGGCGGAGAATGGACCCGGGAGCCTCCGGACCGAACGCGACGGACAGGCCGCGCAACTAGGCTCCGGCGCAGAGCGCCAGCGATAGCGGGCAGCGCCGATCGGCAGCGGACGCGAGAGCGCTCCACCGCCCGTCGGTCACGAGGAGTGCGGCATCGCCGAATGAGGGTGGCACCGCGGAAGGCACGACCTTTCGTCCCGGAGACGAAGGTCGTTTCTGATTCTCCGGCGGTCGTGGACCGCCGGTCGACCGCCCCGCCACAAGAGCCGCACGTCCCGGAGGAGCCACCGCGATGACCACGACAGATCCGCTCAGCCTGACCCAGGCGAAGCGCCTGTCGGCGAACGCCGACACCGTCCTCCTGCGCGCGACGCGGGCCGCGGATCTCGAGACGCCCATCGGCGCCTTCCTTCGCCTCGACGATGGCGGGCCGGCGTACCTCCTCGAGTCCGTCGAGGGCGGGGAGCGGCTCGGGCGCTACTCGTTTCTGGGCGTCGGGCCCCGGCGGCTGCTCGAGATCCGCGACGGCAACGCGCGCACCCAGACCCGCCCGGTGACGGTGACGCAATACGCGCCCGACCTGCCCACGACCGTGTCACCGGCACCCGATCCGCTCGACGCGATCCGCTCCTTCGTCACGCGGCGCCGCGTCGAGCCCGTCGAGGGCATGCCGCGATTCACCGGCGGCGCGGTCGGCGCGCTCGCGTACGACGCGGTGTCGCTGTTCGAGCCGAGCGTGCCGCTCCCGGAGCGCGACCCCGTCGGCGTGCCGACGGCCGCGTTCATCGAGACGGACCTCGTGCTCGTCTTCGACCATCTGACCCACACGCTGTCCGCAATCGCGTCGCTTCACACCGAGGCGCCCGATTTCGAGGCGCGCTACCGGATCGCGGAGGCCGCGATCTTCGAGGCGCTCGAGCGAACGGCGCGGCCGAGCGCCGGCGAGCTCGCCGGAGTCGACGCGCGTCGGGCGGCGGCCGGCGGCGTCGTTCCCGATCGGATCGAGACCAGCCTTGGACGCGACGAGTACATCCGCGCGGTCGAGGTCGCGAAGGACGCGATCGCCGCGGGCGAGGCGATCCAGGTCGTCCTCGCCCGACGCCAGTCGTTCGGGCTTCCCGACGATCCGTCGACCGGTCGGCCGCTCGATGGCATCGGGCTCTACCGGGCGCTCCGCCGCGTCAATCCGAGCCCGTACCTGTTCTTCGTCCGGACGCCGCAGTTCGAGGTCGTCGGTGCGAGCCCGGAGCTGCTGCTGCAGGTCGAGGGCGACAAGCTCACCACGCACCCGATCGCCGGTACGCGGCCGCGCGGCGCGGATGCCCGCGAGGACATGATCCTGTCGGAGCAGCTTCAGCGCGACCCGAAGGAGCGAGCGGAGCACGTGATGCTCGTCGACCTGGGGCGCAACGATCTGGGACGCGTGTCGCGGCCGGGCACGGTGACTGTCTCGAAGTACATGGAGGTCGAGAAGTACTCGCACGTGCTCCATCTCGTATCGCACGTCGAGGGCCGGCTCCGGCCCGGCAGCGATGCGCTCGACGCGCTGCGCGCGGTCTTCCCGGCCGGGACGCTGTCCGGCGCGCCGAAGGTCCGGGCGATGCAGCTGATCGCGGCGGCCGAAGGGGAGCGCCGCGGCCTCTACGCCGGTGCTGTCGGCTACCTCGGGTACGACGGCAACCTCGACACCGCGATCACCATCCGGAGCGCCGTCCTGCGCGACGGCCAGGCGCACGTCCACACGGGAGCCGGGATCGTCGCGGCGAGCGTTCCGGAGCTGGAGTTCGAGGAGACCGAGCACAAGGCGGCGGCGCTGCGCCGCGCGATCGAGCTCGCGGCCGGCGTTCCTGACGTGCCGAAGACGGCCGCCGATGCATCCGAAACGGTCGTCGGGGCCGCGACATGATCCTCGTCGTCGACAACTACGACTCGTTCACGTTCAACCTCGTCCAGGCGCTGCTCGCCGCGGGCGCCGATGTCCGTGTCGTCCGCAACGACGCGATCGACCGGGACGGCGTCGAGGCGCTCGCGACCGATCCCGACGCGAACCTCCGCGGCATCGTCATCTCGCCCGGGCCCGGTGACCCCGCGCGCGCCGGCGTATCCGTTGACACGATCCGCGTCGCCGCCGAACACGCGATCCCGCTGCTCGGCGTCTGCCTCGGGATGCAGTCGATGGCCGCCGCGTACGGCGGCTCGATCGTTCGGGCGCCAACGCTCGTCCACGGCGAGGCATCCGAAGTGACGCACGATGGAGCCGGGCTCCTCAATGGCATGCCCCCGTCGTTCATGGCCGCGCGCTATCACTCGCTGGCCGTCGATCCGACGACCCTCCCCGACGAGCTGCGAGTGACCGCGATGAGCGAGTCGGACCGCGTCGTGATGGGCATCCGTCACGTCGCATTGCCGATGGAAGGCGTCCAGTTCCACCCCGAATCGGTTCTCACGCCGCACGGCCCGCATTTGCTGGCGAACTTCCTCCGGCTTGCAGGGGAAGGGGAGGCGACGCGGCTCGACGACGCCACCGGCTCGTTCGCGACCCGGGGTCTTGCGGAGGAGGAGAGCGACGGCGGCGGCGGGGTCGCTGACGACGGCCCGGCCGCCATCGGCGCGGACTCCGCGCCGGCGACAGCGGTCGCGCGATGAGCGAGCAGGTCCGAACCGCGCTCGCGGCCGTCGTCGAGGGTGGGACGCTCAGCGTCGACGCGGCACGCGCGGCGATGGGCGCCGTGATGGATGGCGAGGCGACCCAGGCGCAGCTTGCCGCGCTGCTCGTCGCACTTCGGATGCGCGGCGAGACCGTCGACGAGCTGGCCGGGTTCGCGGCCGCCATGCGCGAGCGAGTCGTCCGCGTCGATGCGCCGGAAGGCACGGTCGACACGTGCGGGACGGGCGGCGACGCGAGCGGCACATTCAACATCTCGACCGCGGCGGCCCTCGTGGTCGCTGCGGCGGGCGTTCCGGTGGCCAAGCACGGCAACCGCGCGATCACCTCGCAGTCGGGATCCGCGGACGTCCTCGAAGCACTCGGCGTACGAACAGACCACGACGCCGAGTCCGCGGGCGAAGCGCTTCGGACGGTCGGATTTGCGTTTCTCTTCGCGCCGAACTTCCACCCGGCGATGAAGCACGCCGGCCCGACGCGCCGCGAGATCGGAGTCCGGACCGCGTTCAACCTCGTCGGCCCACTGACGAATCCCGCCGGCGCGCGGCACCAGGTCGTCGGCGTGGCGGACCCGTCAGTGGCCCCGCGGCTTGCCGAGGTACTGCGCATTCTCGGTGTCGAGCGAGGGTTCGTCGTCCATGGCAATGGACTGGACGAGCTGCCGCTCGACGGCAGCGGCGTGCTGTATCACGCGTCGCCGGCGGAGGTGGTTCGCCATGAGATCGACGCCCGAAAGCTGGGACTCGCCGGGGC
>DATFPL010000068.1:0-2918 GCA_035264845.1 Candidatus Limnocylindrales bacterium
GTCGACGCTGAACTTCCCGGTCGGCGACGTCCGAGCGAACGGCGTGACCGTCAAGCTCGCCGGCGACGGCTCGCTGTCGGCGACGTTCGTTGCCGGGGCCGGCGCGACGACGGACCTGATCTTCGACGCAACGGGCTACTACGTGGACGACTCGACTGGTGCGAAATTCGTGCCGCTCACGCCGGCACGGCGCCTCGACACTCGCAGCAACACTGGCCTGGCGGGCAAGTTCCAGGCCAATCTCGGACGGTCGCTCGGGATCAACGGGACGACCAACGTGCCGAACGACGCCGTCGCCCTCACCGGCAACCTAACCGTCGTCAACCAGTCCTCGAAGGGCTATCTCTCGATGACCCAGACGACGACCAACACTCCCAGCACGTCGACACTCAACTTCCCGCTCGGCGACGTCCGCGCGAACGGCGTCACCGGTCCGGTGACCCCGGCCGGGACCGTCGGGATCGTCTACGTGGCACCGGCCGGGAAGACGACCGACGTCATCCTCGACATCACGGGCTACTTCGCGCCGTAGTCCTCGACGCTCCAGCCACCGGCTTCACGGCCGGTCGAGGCGGCTCTCGCCGATCAGTCGGCGCGGGCCGCCTCTTCGTTTGCCGACGGCAACGGACCGCGATCCGGATCGGACGCGACGATTGCGTTCGGTGCCGTCAGCGCCTCCGCACTCGGGGCGTCGACGCCGGAGGGTGCGGGCGTCGACGCGGCGCTCGTGTCCGTCGCGATCGACGTGCCCACCGCGACGGCGGCAGCCTCGCTCGATGCGTCGTCCCGTGAGCCGTCGAAATCGGACGGCTCGCGGATGCCGGACTCGATCGCCGCGCCCTTCGCACGGTTCCGGATGTCCGCAGTCTTCGACTCGGCCGTCCGGGAGACGTCGTTGCGCAGCCCCGCAACCCTCGAGGAAAGCTGCGCCCGCCGGGCGGCGCCACGGGCCGGGTCGAGCAGATACATCCCGACCAGCCCGGCGACCGCGCCGGCGGCCAGCCCGCCGAACAGCGTGCCACTTCGCTTCTGCGTCGTGCCGCGCTCGTACGCGACGTCGTATCGATCCTTGTCGGTGTCCGGCAGCTCGCGCTGGAACCGCGAGATGAGGTTCTTCATATGGGCGCTCCTTGGGTGTCCGCAAAGGTTTGCCGCGCGCCGGTCGCGCTGACGTTGTCGCTCTCGCGCGTCCCGTGGCAGTCACCTTGCGACGAGCTCCCGATCCGAGCCCGGTGGCCCGCCGATAGCCGTTCGCGGATGGATGCAACGGGAGTGCAACCCGGATTCGACTGCCGACGCGCGAACCGTCAGGCCGCGGCGACACGATAACGACATGCAACGACCCCTCGGCCTCGACATCCGGCCAAGCGCGCGCACCGGGGGCGGCTCCCCCGGCCTCGGCGGGCTCATCCTTAGCGCTGTTGGCGCCCTTCTGGCACTCATCGGCCTGCGGCGCAGATCCGTCCCGGGCGGGCTCCTCGCGCTGCTCGGCGCGGGACTGGCGTACCGCGGATTGACCGGCATGGACGCGGTCGAACGGCTCGTCGACCCGAAGTCGGCGGCCCAGCCCGTCCAATTCCCGGCGACGGAATCGACGCCCGCCGACCACACCCGTTCTGCGGCGACGACCATCAACCGGGACCGCGAGCCGGTCTACGGTTTCTGGCGCGACCCTGCCAACCTCACGCTGCTCCACGGCCCGATCGAGGGGATCACCGTCGTGGACGACGGGCGTCAGCGATGGCGGCTGGCGGGGCCGGCCGGTCCCGCCGTGGAGCTCGACATGCGGTCGGCCGACGACGTTCCGTTCGAGCGGCTTGCGTGGGAGAGCGTCGGCGACGGCCCGATTCCGATGGCCGGCCGCCCCGTTCGGATCGAGGTCTCACTCTCGGATGCCCCCGGCGGCCGCGGGACAGAGGTGCGGCTGTCCCTGCGCTTGCCGGGCGGCCCGATCGCCGGCGGGCTCGAGCGTCTCGTTGGGCCAGCTCTCGAGGCGCAGCTCAGGGAGAGCCTGCGGCGCGCGCGGCAGCTCCTCGAGGTCGGCGAGATCGCGACGACAGACGGGCAGGCCTCGGCGCGCCAGGCCGACGGGGCCGAAATCAGCCGCAACGACACGCGTACGGGCGAACCGGCCGCCGCGGGAGAAGAGGCCGATCGCGAGGGCGAGCGGTCAGACGATCGTCAGGTGGCCGCGATCGAGGCCGCCAACTGGTGAAGGCGCTGACGTGGCACGGCCCGGAGGACGTCCGGGTCGACAGGGTGCCAGACCCCGCGATCCTCAATCCGCGCGATGGGATCGTCCGCGTCACGTCGGCGGCAATCTGCGGCTCGGACCTCCACCTGTATCACGGCTTCGTGCCGTCGATGCGCGCGGGCGACATCCTGGGCCACGAGTTCATGGGCGAGATCGTGGAGGTCGGCTCGGGCGTGACCCGCGTGAACGTCGGGGACCGGGTCGTCATCCCGTTCCCGATCGCCTGCGGCCGGTGCTCGTTCTGCGCGCACGAGGAGTGGTCGCTGTGCGACAACTCGAACCCGAACGCCGAGGCCGTCGAGGCGATGTACGGGTTCTCGGCGGCCGGACTGTTCGGCTACTCGCATCTCTTCGGTGGCTACGCCGGCGGCCAGGCCGAGTACGTCCGCGTGCCGTTCATCGACGTTGGCGCGCTCGAGGTACCCGACGGCGTCCCGGACGACAAGGTCATCTTCCTGTCCGACATCCTCCCGACCGGCTGGATGGCCGCCGAGAACTGCGCGATCCAGCCGGGCGATTCGGTGGCTGTGTGGGGTTGTGGACCGGTCGGCCAGTTCGCGATTCGCAGCGCGTTCCTGCAGGGCGCGGAGCGGGTCTTCGCGATCGATCGCGTCCCGGAGCGGCTCGTCATGGCAGCCGCGGCGGGCGCCGAGCCGCTCGACGA
>DATFPL010000069.1:0-7595 GCA_035264845.1 Candidatus Limnocylindrales bacterium
CTGGCTGGGAGCGGCGCGAGATCACGCCGGGCGCGGAGACGTAGTGGCCGCCGAGGTCGTCACGCTCGGGGAGTGCCTTGTCGCGCTCGTCGCGTCGGCTCAGGGGCCGCTCGCGGAGGTGGCCGCGTTCGACCGGCACATCGCGGGCGCGGAGGCGAACGTCGCCGTGGGGCTCGCGAGGCTCGGCCACTCCGTGGAGTACATCGGGCGAGTCGGTGACGACGGCTTCGGGACGGCGATCCTCAGGAAGCTTCGCGGCGAAGGCGTGGGCGTCGAGCGGCTGCGCGTCGATCCCGAGGCACCGACCGGGCTGATGATTCGCGAGCGGCGGACGCTCGGCGCGGCCCAGGTCCTCTACTACCGAACGGGGTCCGCGGGGTCGCGGATCGCGCCCGAAGATGTCGATCCGGTCGCGTTCGGCGGCGCGCGGTGGCTCCATCTCACGGGGATCACGCCGGCGCTGTCGGCATCGGCGAAGGCGGCCGTCGATCGCGCCATTGCGCTCGCGCGGGGCGCGCGACTGACGATCAGCGTCGATCTCAACCTGCGGCGTCGCCTCTGGACGGAGGACGCGGCCGCGCCCGTGTTCCGGGATCTCGTCGCGCGGGCCGACATCGTGATGGGCGACGCGGACGAAGTTGCGGTCGCGGTCGACGAGCGCGGCGAGGGCGGCGCGGGTGGCGACGCGGCGGAGCCCGAGGTCCTCGCGCGGAAGCTCGTCGCGCTGGGCGCGGGCACGGCCGTCGTCAAGCTGGGCGCCGACGGCGCGGTCGCGGCGACGGGCAAGGGTCCGGTCGTCCACTCCCCCGCTCTCCCCGTCGCCGCGGTGCTGGATCCCGTGGGGGCAGGCGACGCGTTCGCGGCGGGGTTCATCGCCGCGATGCTCGACGGCCTGCCACTCGACCAGGCGCTCGCGGCCGCGAACGCGTGCGGCGCCGCAGCCGTGTCCGCGATCGGCGACATGGCCGGCCTCCCCGACCGCGCCGAGTTGGATCGGCTGCTCGCCGCGACGGGCGCGGACACGCTTCGGTAGCGTGCCGAAGCTCCAGGTCAGGTCGTTCGATCGTCCCGACGACCGTCGCACATTCCCGAAGGGGCACGCCGCACTCGTGGCCGTCGGTGACGCCACGGTCGCCATCGCGCACTGGGAAGTGGGCTGGCGATGGTCGACGCACCTCGCCCCGATCGTCGGCACGGCGTCGTGCCAGGTGCATCACCTCGGCTATACGTTGTCCGGGACGCTCCACGTCGTCGCGGACGACGGCCAGAGCATCGACATCACCCCCGGCACGATCTACGAGATCCCGGCCGGGCACGACGCGTGGGTCGTCGGCGACGAGCCGTGGGTGACGCTCGAGTGGACGAGCGCCCGGATCGTGGGAGTGGGACCTGAGGGTTCAGGCGAGCGGACGCTGGCGACGGTCCTCTTCACCGACATCGTCGACTCGACCGCGACGCTCGCCCGCGTCGGCGACGAGCGATGGCGTCAGCTGCTCAGCGCCCACAACACGGCGCTCCGCGACCGGCTCAACCAGTTCCGCGGCCGCGAGGTCCACACGACGGGCGACGGATTCCTCGCCGTGTTCGATACGCCGACGCGGGCGGTCCGCTGCGGGCTCGCGATGGTGAACGCCGCACGGGGCGTCGGCGTCGAGATCCGCGTCGGCGTCCATACGGGCGAGCTCGAGCTCGTCGGCGAGGACGTCCGCGGCGTGGCGGTGCACGCGGCTGCGCGGGTGCTGTCGCAGGGAGGCGCGGGCGAGGTCCTCGTGTCAGCCACGACGCGGGCGCTTCTCGAGGGCTCCGGGCTGGAGTTCGAGGACGCGGGCACGCATGAGCTCAAGGGATTGCCGGGCTCGTGGCCACTCAGCCGCGTGGTGTCGAGCCAGGCCTGACCCGTTGTGCTCGGGGTGTTGAACGGAATCAGGGCCCAATCCGCCGGCACCGGTCCGCGCTGTCGCTCTTGTGCACGCCATGTGCAACTGAACCAATGTCGGTCGATCTCGGCGGCGATTTGTGCCCGAATGACACCGAAACGCGCCGTTCCGGTCGCATCTGTGCACGCAGTGAGCAAGAGCGACGGATCCTTGGCTGTCGCGGTCCCAGTTGAACACCGGGTGTAAATCGCCCGGGGTTCGGAGGCGCCGGAGCGCGCGGCTAGCGACTCGCCGCTTCCTCGAGTTGCCGGATCTCCGTGATCACGTCCTGGCCGGCGACGTACAGCGGGCCGAGCGCGTGCCGTCGCGCTCGCAGCACGGACTCGACCACGCCCGCGCTCATGTCGCCCTGCGGCGTTCGGACGTGGAACCGAACGGTGCCGGAAGCGGGCAGTGGGAACTCGGTCGCGTGCTGCATCGCCGGCGCGAACTCGGCGGCTGCACGCAGGAACCGCTCGGCGGCCTCACGGACGCTCATGTATTGCCCCGCGCCGATCGTTCCGCCGCCTGTGCTCGTGTAGAGGCTGACGGTCCCGTCCGCGACCGCGACGAGCGACGCGGTCCCGCGCTCGAGCCCGATCTCCATGAGCGCGACGTACGCCCCCTGCCAGTGCCCGTCGGGGATCTCGATCGTCGCCGGATCCAGCGCCAAAACCTGCGATCGGAGGTCCTTCGCCGCGCGCGCGCCGCCTGCCTTGTCCCGCTTGAGGATCCGCGCCAGCCAGGTCATCGCGTCACCTCGCCGCGCCGACGACCCGCGTCTCGCGCGATCGCAGGTGCGCGTAGCCGGGCTTCACGACCTCGCCGATGATCCGCAGCCGCTCGTCGAACGGCGCGAACGCGCTCTTCATCGCGTTGATCGTCAGCCACTCCATCTCGCCGAGCCCGATCCCGAACGCCTCGTCGAGGACCTGGAACTCGCTCGACAGCGTGACGTTCGACATCAGGCGGTTGTCCGTGTTCACCGTCACGCGGTAGCGGAGGCGGCGGAGCAGATCGATCGGGTGGTCGCGGATCGACGCCGCCGCGCCGGTGTGAACGTTCGACGTCGGGCACATCTCGAGTGGCACGCGCCGGTCGCGGACGAACGTCGCCAGGCGCCCCAGCTCGTACGACCCATCGTCGAGGACCGTGATGTCGTCGACGATCCGGACACCGTGCCCGAGGCGCTCCGCGCCGCAGTACTGGAGCGCCTCCCAGATCGACGGCAGCCCGAACGACTCGCCGGCGTGGATCGTGATGTGGAAGTTCTCGCGGCGGACGTACTCGAAGGCATCGAGATGGCGAGTCGGGCGGTAGCCGGCCTCGGGGCCCGCGATGTCGAAGCCGACGACACCCTCGTCGCGCCACCGAACGGCACATTCGGCGACCTCGACGGAACGCGCGGCCTGCCGCATCGCGGTGACGAGGATCTTCATGACGATCGGGCGGCCCGCCGCCGCGGCCCGCTCCATGCCGATCCGGAACCCCTCGATGTTCGCGGCGACGACCTCGTCGAGCGTCATGCCCCGTTCCGTGGAGAGCTCCGGGGCGTAGCGGACCTCCGCGTAGACGACGCCGTCGGCGGCGAGATCCTCGGCGCACTCGGCGGCGACCCGGATGATCGCGTCGCGCTCCTGCATGACGCCGACGGTGTGGGCGAACGTCTCGAGGTAGAGCTCGAGGGACTTCCGATCCGCGCCCCGGCGGATCGACTCCGCGAGCTCGACGGGATCGGTCGTCGGCAGGCCGGTATAGCGGTACTCGCGGGCGAGGTCGACGATCGTCGCGGGGCGAAGGCCGCCATCGAGGTGGTCGTGGAGCAGCGCCTTCGGCGCCTGGCGGATCGTGTCGAGCGTGAGCAAGGGGACGAACCTCGCGTCGCGGGTTACGCCGGATCGTACCGCGCTGGGCCGTGGTCGCGGCACGTCCGATGGTCCCGGCGCTCCCGCGACCGCCGCGAGCCGTGTTCGCGGCAGCGGCGCCCGAACCGACGCCGATCCGCGCTCTGGGAGCAACAAACGGCCGGAATCGGCGCCGATTCCGGGCGGCACCACGCTCAGGCCGGCCCGCCGGAGGCCGGATTCGGGCGTTTTGTTGCTCCCTGCGCGCGTTCGCGCCGCCGAACGGGTCGGGGCGACCTATTCGTCGAGCGGCGCGCCGCACGCGGACGCCACACTGGCTCGATGACCGCGATCCATGTCACGAACGAAAGCCACGGAATCAGGTGGACGGTCGACCTCGAGCGCGACGCGCTGCTGCCGGGCCGCCTCGTGAACGGCCACCTGCGCCTCGACTTCGACCGAAACGTCGACGCGCGCGGCCTCGTGATAGCGCTCGTCGCGACCGAGCAATGGCAGCACACCGAGACGTACTCGGACGGGCAGGGCCACACGCACACTCGGACGAAGACGGAGCGGCGCGAGCTGATCCGCGAGCCCGTCCAGCTGATGGGCGCGGCGACGTTCCACAAGGGCGAGACGCGCGAGCTGGAACTCCAGCTGCCGGTTCCGCCGCTGGGGCCCGCGACGCTTGACGCGACCGTGAGCCGGCTGACGTGGGACCTCGACGCGAACCTCGACGTCGCCGGTCGGTTCGATTCGGGGCTCGCGGCGGAGGTCCGGGTGCTCCAGCCGACTGCGCTGCTGCGGGCCGGGGTCGTCCGGGTTCGGCAGTTCGCGCTCTATCCCGCAGCGGACTCCGAGACCGACGGCGCGCACGCGTCGGTCGAGCTCGATCCGATGCCGCTCTGCGTCGGCGCGCCGTTCGAAGGGCGCCTGACGCTCGAGATGGAGCGCCCGATGAACCTCCAGGAGGTCCGCGCGGAGCTGCGCGTCAAGGTCAGGGCGACGGTCGGCTCCGGCCTCGACGAGGAGATCACGACGTGGGTCGCGCGGCTCGCAGGACCGGGCGAAGTGCCGGCGGGGACGCACGAGATCGAGTTCCGCGGTGAACTGCCGCCTCGCGACCTCCCGACGATCGAGCTGCCGCACGGCCGAACCGACGCCCAGTTCCACGTCATCCTCGCCCGCTCGATGGCCCGCGACCCGCACCTGGTCCGCGACGTCGCGATCTGTTCCACGACCGAGCTCTAGCCGGCGGGCTCCGTGTCGAGGCGAGCGCGCGCAGCCGCGATCGCGGCGCGGACTCTCACCGGCGCGGTTCCTCCCTCGACGTCGCACGACGCGAGCGCAGCCTCGACCGTCGCGGCCCGCCGCAGCTCGCCCGCGACGGACGGATCGGCCGCCAGCTCCCGCGCACCCCGATCGTCAGCAGCGCGAAGCCGCGCCGCGATAGCCGTCTCGTCGAGCGCGTCGAGGCCGGTTCCCGCTCGCTCGGCGTCGGCGACGAGCGAGCCGACGATGGCATGGGCAACCCGGAACGGCACGCCGCGCCTGACCAACGCGTCCGCGACGGACGTCGCGGTCGTGAACCCCTCGTCCGCGCCACCGCGCATGCGCTCGCGATCGACCGTCAGGGTCTCGACGAGCCCGGTCATCACGGCGAGCGAACCCTCCAGCGCGGCGACGGCGCCGAAGAGCGGCGGCTTGTCCTCCTGGAGGTCGCGCTGATACCCGAGCGGCAGCCCCTTCACGAGCCCGAGCAGCGCGGTGACCGCGCCGATGACCCGCGCAGTCCGGCCCCGCACGAGCTCCGCTGGATCCGGATTCCGCTTGTTCGGCATCATCGAGCTGCCGGTGGAGAACGCGTCGGCGACACGGACGTACCCGAAGCGCGGGTTCGACCACCACGCGATCTCCTCCGCGAACCGCGAGAGATGCGTCATGGCGAGCGCGGCCGCGGCAACGGTCTCGACGACGAAATCGCGGTCGGACACGGCATCGATCGAGTTCGCGGTGACGTCGTCGAAGCCCAGCTCGACGGCAGTGGCTCGGCGATCGAGGGGGTAGCCGGCGCCGGCGAGCGCGCCGGCGCCCAGCGGCGACACGTTGGCCCGCCGCCGCGCGTCGGCGAACCGCCCGCGATCGCGCTCGAGCATCTCGACGTACGCCAGCAGGTGGTGGCCGAGCAGCACGGGCTGCGCGGGTTGCGTGTGCGTCGTGCCCGCGAGAACCGCGTCGCCGTCGCGCTCGGCGAGGCCGACGAGCGCGCGTTCGAGGCCGACGATCCCCCGGTCGACCCGGTCGATCGCCCGCCGCAGCCACAGCCGCAGGTCCGTCGCGACCTGATCGTTGCGCGAGCGCCCGGTGTGGAGTCGCCCGGCAACCGGCCCAATTCGCTGCGCAAGCGCCGCCTCGACGTTCAGGTGAATGTCCTCGAGGGCGGGATCCCACGCGACGCTGCCCGCGCGGACATCGCCGAGCAGTCCCTCGAGGCCGCGCACCATCGCGGTGGCGTCGTCGGGGGTCACGATGCCCGCGCGCTCGAGGCCATGCACGTGCGCGACCGAGCCCGCGATGTCGTCCTCGGCGAGCTGCGCATCGACGTCGATCGAGCGGCTGAACTCGACGACGCGCGGGTCGTTTGGCTCGCCGAACCGACCGCCCCACAGTCGCATCTGACCTCCTCGTTTCGGTCGCCATCGTAGCGGGGCGGGGTGTTGCCTCTTGGCGCTGAATGGTCCGAAAGAACCATGCGGGCGCCCGGAGCCGTCGAGTACGCTGCCTCCGGTGCCGGGTCCGTCGAGAGGGCGGCCGTCGTGCGGCACGCGACCCTGTGGAGGATCTGTTGCGTACGACCCGTCACCTCGTCGCACGCCTGGCGGCGCTCGTCTTTGCACTGCTTCTTGCCGCGCCGACCGTCACCGCGGCACCGGTCACACGTTCGTCCGCGCAGGCCGCTCCCGCCGCGACGAAGGACGCGTTCACGAGGAAGAGCGATACCGCGCCGAAGGCGCGTGAGCGCGGCAGCATCAACGTCACGGAACTGGCCGCGCAGCCGAAGAAGACCCACAAGCAGATGGCCAAGCCGCGCGGCACACTTCCGAAGCGGAGCGGCACAACGACGGCGCCGCGAGCAGCGACCACGAATATCGCACCGCTCGTCCTCACGCCGTCGACCGCGAACGCGGCCCCGACCCCGATCCAGCAAAACCCGCTCCCCGGACTCGCGTCCGGCGGGGGGTTCACGAACGTCGAGCCCGCGGATCCGTGGGTCGCCGTGGGGCCGGATCACGTGGTCCAGTTCGTCAACACGGGCGTCAGGATCCAGAACCGGCAGGGCGTTTTGTCGGCGACCGACACGAGCACCTTCGACTTCTTCTTCCTGCCGACGACCGTCCCGACGTTCAACTCGGACGGGCGCGTCATCTACGATTCGCTTCACGCCCGCTGGATCGCGACGGAAGTCAGCTGGGACTGCTCGCCGCACGACGACTTCGATGGCCTGTCGTTGCTCGGCCGCGGCTATCTCGACTTCGCGATCTCCACGACAGCAGACCCGACGGGCGACTGGGACATCTACTACGTCCCGTTCAACGACTCGTTCCCCGACTATCCCGCGGCAGGCACGTCGACCGACAAGGTGGCGCTGACCTCCAACGTGTTCCCGATCGTCGACGGCGATTGCGGCCTCGGCACATTGCAGGGCACAGAGATCGATGTGATGGACTGGGCGAAGATCCTCGCCCCGGGCGGACTCAACCCCGCTACTGACGTCGACGGGTTCGTTTCGGACAACACGATCAGCACCCCGCGCGCGGCGGTCCAGGTTCCCGCC
>DATFPL010000070.1:0-3814 GCA_035264845.1 Candidatus Limnocylindrales bacterium
CGTGGCTCGTGACGCCGGACGAGCTTGCGGACGCGCGGCGGGGGACCGGGTACGAGCTCGAGACGACGGCGCGTGTCGAGACCGGCGGCAAGGTCGTTGAAGTCAGCCGCGGGCGGTGGCGCGATGCGCATTTCTCGTTCGGGCAGATGCTCGAGCGCGCGTCGGCCGACGTCCGGGTGTCCCCCGGCGACCTGATCGGGAGCGGCACGGTCGGCACGGGCTGCCTGCTCGAGGTGAAGGACGCCACGCTCGGGAGGTACCTCGAGCCCGGCGACGAGGTCGTCCTCGCCATCGACCGGCTCGGCGCGCTCCGAAACCCGATTGTGGCGCGGCCGGACGCACGATGACGTCGGACGTCGTCGCCCTCGAGCCAATTGTCACCCCGGAGCTGCCGCAGGACATCGAGACGCCCGCGCTGATCGTCGATCGAGCGCGACTCGAGGCGAACATCGCGCGGCTCCAGGCGGCGCTCGACGCGCGCGGCGTCGCGCTTCGGCCGCACGCCAAGACGCACAAGAGCGTCCGAATCGCGCGGCTCCAGATCGAGGCCGGTGCGCGCGGACTCACGGTCGGGACGCTCGGCGAGGCCGAGGTCTTCGCGGCGGGCGCCATCCGCGACCTGTTCCTCGCGTACCCGATCTGGGCCGTCGGGGCGAAGGCAGGTCGGGTCCGGGCGCTTCACGACGAGACCGACTTCGTCGTTGGCGTCGATTCGGTCGGCGGTGTCGAGCGGCTCGCAGCGGCGGTCCGCGGCGCACGGCGGCCGCTCCGTATCGCCGTCGAGGTCGACCCTGGCCTGCACCGCACCGGCGTCGAGGACCCGGCTGCCGCCGTCGACATCGCGCGCGCGGCCCGTCGGTCTGGCCTTGCCATTGAGGGCGTCTTCGCGCATGGCGGGCACGGCTATCGCATCGGCGGCCGCGAGGCCGCCGCCCGGGACGAGGTCGGGACCCTCGAGGCGGCCGCGAACGCGCTCGAGGCGGCTGGCTTCGATGTGCCGCTCGTCAGCGCCGGCTCGACGCCCACGATGCTGGGAGCGGCGAGTGGCCGCGTGAACGAGATCCGGGCGGGGACGTACGTCCTCGGCGACCGGCAGCAATGGGCCCTCGCCGCGATCCCGGCCGACGGCGTCGCGGCATTCGTGGCCGCGACCGTCGTTTCGGTGGCGCACGATCACGTCGTCCTCGATGCCGGCGCGAAGACGCTCACGAAGGATCGGGCGGATTGGCTCGAGGGCTTCGCGCTCCTGCCGGGCTACCCCGCCGCCGTCGTCGAGAAGCTGTCCGACTACCACGGCGTCGTGACCTTCCCGCGCGGCGGCCCGCGGCCCGCCCTTGGTGAAGTCGTCGCCGCGGTCCCCAACCACGTCTGCCCGGTCGTCGACCTGTTCGACTCGTTTCTCGTGCTTGGTTCCGGCGGCCACCCTGAGCGATGGCCCGTCGACGCCCGTGGGCGGAGCGGCTGACGTGGCGGTTGACGACGCGACTGGCATCGCCATCGACGTCATGGCGCCCGCCGACTGGCCCGCCGTGCGTGCGATCTACGAAGAGGGCATCGCGACCGGGACCGCGACGTTCGAGACCGACTCGCCGTCGTGGGAGCAGTGGGACGCCGCGCACCGCGAGGAGTGCCGCTTCGTCGCCCGTCGCGACGGCGACGTCGTCGGGTGGATTGCCCTCTCGCGCGTCTCGAAGCGCCATGTCTACCGGGGCGTCGCGGAGGTGAGCGTCTACGTCGCCGCGGCGGCGCGCGGCAGCGGGATCGGGCGCGCGCTGTTCGATGCCCTCATCCCGGCGTCGGAGGCCGCGGGCGTCTGGACGATCCAGGCCGGCGTCATCGCGGACAACGAGCGGAGCCTGCGCCTGCACCAGCGTGCCGGCTTCCGGCGGGTCGGCGTCCGCGAGCGGTTCGGCCGCGATCGCGACGGACAGTGGCGTGATGTCGTCCTGCTCGAACGCCGCAGCGCCGTGGTCGGCGGCGATTTCCAGGCGGGCTGAACGTTTCGCCCATCGGCGGCGCTCATAGTGGGTAGTCCGCGCTCCTGAGGCGCGGCAACCGGAGGATCTCGTGGACCGAGATCTTGTCGAGCGGGCCCGCCGGGGCGACCGAGACGCGTTTGCGGCCCTGGTGCACCAGGTGAGCGATTCGCTGTTCGCGGTTGCCCAGCGGATCCTGCGCGACCGCGGGCTTGCCGAGGACGCGCTGCAGAACGCCCTCGTCACGGCCTGGCGCCAGCTCCCGCATCTGCGCGAGCCGGATCGGTTCGAAGCCTGGATCCATCGAATTCTCGTCCACGCTTGCTACGCCGAATCCCGCCGAGGGCGGCGATGGGCGGTCAACGTCCGCGCCCTCTCGTCGCACACGGCGTCGTCGCCGGACGGGAGCGCCGCACTCGCCGATCGCGACGAGCTGGAGCGCGCATTCCGGCGCGTTCCGCTCGACCAGCGAGCGGTCTTCGTCCTGCATCACTATCTCGGGCTGCCGCTCGTGGAGATCGCTGAAACGCTCGGCATCCCGGCGGGCACCGCCCGATCGCGACTTCACTACGCGACACGGGCGCTCCGGTCGGCCATCGAGGCTGACGCCGCGCCCGTCGTCGAGGAGGGCCGGCTGGCATGAGCGACGACCGAACGTTCGACCGAATCGCACGGTCTTGGCTCGAGACTGGACCGACCAAGGCGCCCGAGGCCGCGGTCGAGAACGCCCTCCTGGCCATCGAATCGACACCACAGGAACGGGACCTTCGGGTCTCGTGGAGGTTGCCCACGATGAACAACATGACGCGGCTCGTCGCCGCGCTCGCCATCGCGATCCTGGCCGTCGGGGCCGGCGTCGTGATGCTTCGACCGACCGGCGCGACCGTCGGCAGCGGCCCGAGCTCGGCACCCGCGACTTCCCCGCCGTCACCGACCGTCGTTCCGTCGTCGAGCGCCGCCGCGGCGGTCGACCTGATTCCGGAGGGGACGTACGTCGGGCCGACGATTCAGGTCGCCGATATCGTCGCGTTTGTCAATGCCGACACGAAGCTGACCGCAAAGCAGAAGACGTTCGTCATCGAGGGGATGTTCGCCATCAAGAACAGCCGGACGTGGGTCGCGTCGCTCGAATTCCGCGCCGGGAAGATGACCCAGCGCCAGGACGTCGACGGCACGGTTAACGTCGGGTCCGGGGGAGCGTATTCGTTCCTCGGCACCGACACGCTCGTCGTGAAGCAACAGGACTGCGCGGCGTGCTACCTCGTCGGCTTCACGGTCGTACGCGCCGGTGACGGCTTCACGCTCACGCCGATCGGGGCGCCGTCGGACGAGAGCGACGCAATCGCCCAGAAATACCTGTACGGGTCGGGGCCGTTCACGCGGGTGCCCTGATCTCGTCCGCGCCGCCCGTTCTAGACTGGCCTCCTCGGGCGGAGGAGGCCAGTCGTTTCATGTTCTACGTCGCGAGCGGCAACGTTCCCCACAAGCGCCACACCCAGCACCGCGCGCCCGACGGCTCGCTGTACGCGGAGGAGCTGTTCGGGGTGGAGGGCTTCACGGGACGGAGCTCGCTCCTCTACCACCTCGTTCCGCCGACCCGGACGCACAAGGTCGAGGCGGTCCGCCGGGTGAAGCCCGACGAGGCCGATGACGACGCCCACCACCACCGGCTGATCAACACGAAGTCGCTTCAGCCGAAGGGCGATGCGATTTCCGGCCGTGTCCCGCTGTTCTTCAACAACGACGTCGCGATGGGCGTCGCGCGTCCGGCTGAACCCATGGCGCCGAACACCTTCTACCGCAATGGCCAGGGCGACGAGATGGTCTTCGTCCACGAG
>DATFPL010000071.1:0-7178 GCA_035264845.1 Candidatus Limnocylindrales bacterium
GCGCGTCCGGCGAGACGAGGCCGGCGACGGAGGCGGGCAGCCTGAGCGCGAGGCCGTCCGGGACACGGTCGAACGCGAGGTCGTCGTCGCCGCGGACGAGACGCGCCTCGAGCGTCAGCGCCAGTGTTCCGCGTCTGGTCGACTCGACGCGCGTCACCTGGGCGCGGGCCCGAACCGTGAGCTCGGCGCGGGCGAGCTCCTCCACGAGGTCGCGCCGCCCGGCGCGGACGAGCGCGAGCGGCGTTCGGTGCGCCGGCGACAGGCGGCGATCCACGCCGTTGCCGATGTGATCGAGGACGACGCCGCGGATCTCGGTGAACAACGCCTCGCGGTAGTGATCCGGCTGCTCGAGGAAGCCCTTGCCACGCAGCCGCCCGAGCATCTCCGCCCGCGTGAATCGGGCGAGCAGCCGGTCGCGGAAGGGCCCGGGTTCCGTGTGCGCCTCGACGATCCCGATGACCTCGCGCAGGTTGCCGTAGTACCCCGCCGGGTCGAGGCGACGCAGCCCCGCATTCGAGAGGTCGTCCCGCCGGTAGTGGTAGTAGCAGACGTAATCGGCGTAGATCGAGATGACGTCGGCGATGAAGTAGGCCCGGACGACGAAGACATGGTCCTCGAGCCGTCGCCGACCTTCGGGAAACCGCAGGTTGTGCCGCTCGATGAAGGTCCGCCGAACGAGCTTGTGCGGTGTCAGGGACTCGAGCAGCGGCGTGTCGCGGAGGGTCACGCGCGGCTTCGACTCGAGGAACAGGTCCTTCGGCACCGTCCGGCCGTGGCCGGCCATCTTCCCGATGACGAGGTCGGAGTCGTTCGCGACGGCGTACGCGTGGAGGCGTTCGAGGGCCTCCGGCGCGAGCTCGTCATCGTTGTCCTGGAAGAAGATGTACTCGCCGCGGGCGGCATCGATGCCAACGTTCCGCGGCTTGCCCGGCCAGCCGGAGTTCTCCTGGTGAACGACCCGGATGTTCGGGTGCTGCGCGGCGAGCTCGTCGAGGCGACGCGGCGACTCGTCAGTCGAGCCGTCGTCGACGAAGATCGCCTCGTATTCGCTGGCGGGCAGCGACTGGCCCAGGATCGACGCGACGCATCGCTCCAGGTACTCGCCGGGGTTGTAGACCGGAACGACGACCGTGACCTTGATCCGGTCGCCGTCCCGCTCGTCCGACGCGGCCGTCCGCACTCTCGCACCTCATGGTGGGGCCCCGAGCATCCACGCCCGGGGCTCGCAAGCGCTCGCGACTACGCCCAACTCCCTATTGCGTGCGCGTCGCGCGAACGGCGACGCTGCAGGCCGGGCCGGGCACGGCTCGCATCGCCGGGGAGCGACTCGCATCCTGCACGCGCGCTCGGCGCGGGCCGCTCTCCGACCCCCACGTTTCGAGCGGGTCGGGCGCCGTTTTGCCGTGCCCGCCGCGGCGTCTCCAAGTCCCGCGCGACCGTGCGAGCCACCCCGCGCCGGCGAGGGCGAACGGGAGCCCCTGCTAGAATGATCACGTGACGCGACCGCTGCGTCGTCGCGGGCGCGTCCAACGCCCGGCTCGATTCTCCTCATCACCAGGGCGGTCGCCCGGAGCCGCGGGCGCCGCGTGGAGTGGCCTCGCTTGACCGGTCTGCTGTACGTGGTCGGGTTCGCCTTCGCGGGCGTCTCGTTCGTCTTCATGACGATCGCCGCGGCGTGGCTCGTGTCGCACCGCAACCGCGGCGACGTCCACAAGGGCCTGCCGTATGAGTCGGGCATCGACACCTACGGCGACACCCACGGCCGGTTCGGCCTTTCCTTCTACATCTATGCGCTGCTGTTCGTCGCCTTCGACATCGAGGTGATCTTCATCTACCTCTGGGCGATCGCCTTCCGCGATCTCCTGCTCGGCGGCTTCGTCAGCATGCTGATCTTCGTGGCGATCCTGCTTCTCGGGCTCGCCTATGCCTGGCGAAAGGGCGTTTTAACATGGCGTTGAACCGCGAACCTGAAGGCCTCGGGACCGGGCCGGCCGACGAGACCCAGATGCCGGCGGACCAACCCGGCAATCGCCCGGGTGCGCTCGTGGCGACGGAGCGGCGCGACCTCATCGAGCCGATCGTCGTCCCGAACACGCTCTGGCAGTCGACGGATCCCGCCGCGTACGGCGGCGGCCGGGAGACGGAGATCACCCACCTCCGCGAGCTCGAGCAGTCGGGGATCACCCGTCGCGACGACGCGCGCTGGTCGGGTGCGCTCGAGCTCATTCCGACAAAGGCGGACTACGTCCTCGACCTCATCCGCGCCAACAGCCTGTGGCCGCTCCTGTCGGGGCTCGCCTGTTGTGCGATCGAGATGATGTCGGCCGCGACGTCGAAGAACGACATGGACCGTTGGGGGATGTTCCCGTTCCGCGCCAGCCCGCGCCAGGCGGACGTGCTGATCGTCGCCGGGACGCTGACGACGAAGATGGCCGGCCCGTTGCTGCGCCTGTGGGAGCAGATGCCGGAGCCCAAGTGGTGCGTCGCGATGGGCGACTGCACCACGTCCGGCGGCCGGTACAAGCGGAGCTACTCGACGGTCGAGGGGATCGACCGGATCATGCCGGTCGACGTCTACGTGCCCGGCTGCCCGCCGCGGCCCGAGGGCCTCATCTACGGGATGATGAAGCTCCAGCAGCTGATCAAGGACCGCCGCGGACACTGGCCGGAGCGGCCCATCGGACCGACCGTTCCCGAGGGCATCTGAGGCGATGGATCGCGTCTTCCGGCGGCGGCTCGAGTCGCGATTCGGAGAACGGTTGACGGGTCCGGTCCGGCAGCGTCACGACGAGACGGAGGTCCGGATCGCGGCGGCGGACGTCGCAGACACGATGCGAACGCTCCACGACGAGCCCGCCTTCAGGTTCGAGTTCCTGTCGGACCTTGCCGGCGTCGATACCGGCACGCACATGCAGGTCGTCTACCACCTCTGGAGCGATACGACGACCGATTGGCTCCGCGTCATCGCGGACGGCCTCTCGCGCGACGACCCTCGCGTCCCGTCGGTGACATTCCTTTGGAAGGGCGCGGAGTGGATGGAGCGTGAGGCCTACGACATGTTCGGCATCACGTTCGAGGGCAACCGCGACCTCCGCCGGATCTACATGCCGCCCGACTACACGAGCTTCCCGTTGCGCAAGGATTTCTATCTCGCGGACGACAGCGCCCGATCGCCGGGCGCGGGCGTCCGCCACATGGAGCAGGTCCACGCCCCCCGCGAGGCGAACCCGGACAGCGCGGTTCGCCAGGCGAAGGTCTGACCTGGAGACCCGATGACCGCGACCACGCCCCGCCACGCATCGGCGGACGATCCCAGGATCACGCTCGACGCGCAGGTCGGCGTCTTCGAGCCCGTCCCGCCGTACCCACCGCGCACGGAGCGCGAGGCCGAGTTCTACACCCTTGGCGACGGCGAGATGTTCCTCAACATGGGCCCGCAGCACCCGTCAACCCATGGCGTCCTTCGCGTCGTGCTGAAGCTCGACGGCGAGAAGGTCGTCGACCTCGATCCGGTTCTCGGCTATCTCCACCGCGGTGTCGAGAAGCTTTGCGAGAACGCCGACTACCACCACACGATCAGCCAGGTCGACCCGCTCGAGTACGTCAGCGCGCTGTTCAACGAGTGGGCGCCCGTCATGGCGTACGAGAAGCTGCTCGACGTCGAGGTGCCGCGCCGGGCGCAGTACATCCGCGTCCTGTCCGCGGAGCTCAACCGGATCGCCAGCCACGCGCTGTTCATGGGCTGGATGGCACTCGATCTGGGCGGCCTGACGCCGATCCTCTGGTCGTTCATCGAACGCGACGAGATCGTCGAGATGCTCGCCTCGCTGACCGGCCAGCGGATGCTCTTCAACTACTTCCGGATCGGCGGCGTCAATGGTGACCTGAACCACGACTTCATGAGCCGCCTCGGCGACTGGATGACCCGGGCGACGTCCCAGATCGAGGCGAACCTCACGCTCCTCAACGAGAACGAGATCTTCGTTCGCCGGATGCGCGGCCTCGGCACGATCGACAGCGCGACGGCGCTCCGGATGTGCATGACCGGACCCAACCTTCGAGCCACCGGCGTGCCGTTCGACGTCCGCCGGGCGCACCCGTTCTCGATCTACCCCGAGCTCGAGTTCGACATCCCGACGCGCGACGAGGGCGATTGCCTCGCCCGCTACCTGCTCCGCCTCGACGAGATCAAGCAGAGCCTCCGGAGCATCGACCAGTGCATCAACCGCATGCCCGATGGCCCGATCATGGCCAAGCTGCCGCGGCTCCTCCGCCCGCGACCCGGTCGCGCCTACGCCGCCGTCGAGTCGCCGCGCGGGCAGTACTCGACGTACGCGATCAGCGACGGCACCGACCAGCCGTTCCGGCTCCGGATCCACGACCCGTCGTTCATCCACCTGCAGTCCGTGGGCCTGCTCATGCCCGGGCACCTCATCGCCGACACCATGGCGGTCATGGCCTCGTTGGATCCGATCATGGGCGGAGTTGACAAGTGATCAAGCCCGCGCCGGGCGCGCCGAGGCCAAGGCGCGCGGGAGCACGAGAGCGAGCGCACTCCAACGTGCGTGAGCGAGCGCGCGGAGCGCGCAACGCCGGCATCGGCCGTCCGGGGCGGGCGACATGACGGTGCTTGCGCGGACGTGGGGGCGGCTCACGATCCCGGGCCGCGTGCTGCTCGCGCTGCTCCTCCTGGGCGCGCTGCTGACGGCCGCGCTCGTCCTGCTGATCGTCTTCTCGCAGCAGATCCTCGACATCCTCGGCGCGAACCTGCCGATCGTCCGGTTCATCGTCGCCGCCACGGCCGTGCTCCTCATGTCGGTACCCACGGCGTTCCTGATCATCTACCTGGAGATGAAGGTCATCGCCCTGATGAACCTTCGCGTAGGGCCGGATCGGGTCGGGCCGTTCGGGTCGCTCCTGTCGGTTGTTCACGGCCTCAAGGTCCTCATGAAGGAGGACTTCACCCCGACCGGCGCCGACGTGCCGGTGTTCACGTGGGCCCCCGTCGTCGTCTACCTCGGCAGCGTCATGAGCCTGCTCGTGATCCCGTTCGCGCCCGGCTTGTTCGGACAGGACATGAACATCGGGCTGCTCTACTTCTTCGCGATGGGCGGACTGACCGTCGTCGGGTTGCTCATGGCCGGCTGGTCGAGCTTCAACAAGTACTCGCTGCTCGGCGGGCTCCGCTCGGCGGCGCAGATCGTCAGCTACGAGATCCCGTTGACGCTTTCGGTCGTCGGGCTGCTCATCCTTGCCGGGACCATGAGCCTCAACCAGATCGTGCTCAATCAGAGTGGCTGGTTCACGAGCTGGTATGTCTTCCAGCAGCCCCTCGGCGCGCTGATCTTCTTCATCGCCGCGACCGCCGAGGCGAACCGGACACCGTTCGACCTCACCGAGGCCGACTCGGAGATCGTCGCCGGCTTCGCGACGGAGTACTCGGGGATGCGCTTCGGGTTCTTCTTCTTCGCCGAGTACGTCAACGTCTTCATCGTCTCGGCGTTGACGGTGACGCTGTTCTTTGGTGGCTGGAACGCTCCGTTCCCCTTCCCTGCGATCCACCTGGGGCTCGATCCCGGCTCGCTCGGGATCGGCCTGCTGATCCTCATCGCGCTCGTGCCGGTCGTCGGCACGCTGATCTTCGCCACGCCGTTCTGGCTCGCGCGGAGCTCGATGCCGGGCTGGCAGGCGCTGATCATCGGCTTCGTCATCTTCAACCTCGTCGCCGTCGGGGTCATCCTCGGCGTCGCGTTCGTGAGCCTCGAGTGGGTCGCCGGGCTGCTCTGGTTTATGCTCAAGACGTACGTCTTCGTGTTCGTTTTCGTGTGGATGCGCGGAACGCTGCCCCGCGTTCGCATCGACCAGCTGATGGGCTTCGCCTGGAAGTGGCTGCTGCCGGCGTCCCTCCTCAACCTGTTCGTCACCGCGGCGGCGATCGTCGTCGTGAGTCGCTGAGAACCAACCCATGAGCTTCGTTCCCGGCCTCGGCATCGTGAAGGGCATGGCGCTGACCCTGCGCCGATTCTTCGAGCCGAAGGCCACGATCCGCTATCCAGAGGCGCGCCCGGACCAGTCGCCCAAGTTCCGCGGCCGCCTTCAGCTGCTGTACGACGAGTGGGGCACGCTGAAGTGCGAGACATGCTTCCAGTGCGCCCAGGCCTGCCCCATTGAGTGCATCGACATGGGCGGCGTCGACACGAAGGGCCGCTACCACGTCCACTGGGGTCCACCCGAGACGTACGGCGAGCGCCGCGACGAGCAGGCGCTGCGGCGGAGCGGGCGCACTGTGCCGGACAAGGCGTACGAGCACTTCGAGCCAGTCGACCTGACGGCCGTCGACACGGTCCTCGAGGACCACGATTTCGATCCGAAGAAGATGCTCGACATCCTCGACGGCGTACAGGCGGCGTACGGGTACCTCCCCGTCTCCGCGTTGAAGCGGATCAGCTTCAGGACCGGCGCCTGGTACGCCTACATCTACGGGACGGCGTCGTACTACGGCAACTATCGGTTCGAGCCGCCGACGAACGCCGTCCAGGCCGCGGCCGTATCCGCGCACCGGCCTGGCGAAACGGACTACCTCGCCGGCCTCGACGGCGCACTTCGCGGCTCCGCACGCCGCGCGCCTGCGGCAACGGGCAAGGTCCACTGAGCCGATGACGACGGTCCTGCGAACGCCGGCCGGCTGGCCGGCCGTGATCCTCGCGCGCGCGTTCACCGCGGCCGAACGCGGCACCGACGCCACGGACCTGGACGCCGCCGTTCGACGCGGCGCGTTCGAGGGGCTCAAGGTCGCCGTCCGCGATCTCGGGCCCGCGGGCACGATCTCGGCGATCGCCGCGTCCGGGCTTCGCGGTCGCGGCGGCGCAGGATTCCCGACGGGCGAGAAGTGGCGCGTCGCGGCGACGACGGAGGCGCCGCGTCGGTTCGTCGTCGGCAACGGCTACGGTGCCGACCCCAGCTCGTTCACGGACCGGGCACTCCTCGAGGCGGACCCGTTCGGCGTCATCGAGGGCCTCGCGATCGCGGCTTATGCGATCGGCGCAGCGGAAGCCGTGCTCGCCGTTCGGACCGAGGACGCGGAGGCGACGCGGAGGCTCGAGGCCGCCGTCGGCGCGGCGGAGGACGCGGGGTTCATCGGCCAGGACATGCTCGACTCCGGGCACGACCTCGCGATC
>DATFPL010000072.1:0-12349 GCA_035264845.1 Candidatus Limnocylindrales bacterium
GTCGTCGAGGCGCCGGACGGGGCGACTGCGCGTCGCGAGTGGGAGCGCCGGCGACCGGACCTCGTCATCCTCGACCTCGGCCTGCCCGACGCGGACGGACTCGCGATCCTCCGTTCGATGCGGCGTGACGCCTCGACGCCGGTACTCGTCCTGACTGCCCGCGGCGGTGAGCGCGTCAAGGTCGCGGCGCTCGACCAGGGAGCCGACGACTACGTCACCAAGCCGTTCGGGATGGACGAGCTCCACGCGCGAATCCGGGCGCTTCTCCGCCGCGCGGCGGGTCCCTCGGCCGACGACGGGGGCGTCGTCACGCTGGGACGGCTCCGCGTCGACATCGCGCGCCACACCGTCGAGGTCGGCGCGACGCCAGTTCGACTGACACCGCGCGAGTTCGAGGTCCTGAAGGTCCTCGTCACCCACGCCGGCCGGCTCGTGACGCACGGGCGCCTGCTCCGCGCGGTGTGGGGAACCGCGTACAGCGAGGAGGGCCACTACCTCCACGTGCACGTCAGCCAGATCCGCCGCAAGATCGCGGCGGCCGACGAGACGGGGGAGCTGCGCAAGCTGATCGTCTCGGAGCCGGGAGTCGGCTACAGGATCAGGACATCGGAGGACGGGACGTGAGCCAGACCCGCGACGGGCTCTAGTGGCCGCGCCTGTACGGCACGTCGGCGATGACGGTGTGCTCCCGGCCCGTCAGGACCGCCTTGAGGCGTTTGGCCGTCTGGTTGTAGAGCAGCCGGTCCCACCAGTGCCGAGCCACGTACTCGGGTAGCACCACGACGGTCACCGGCGCGTCGCGGTCCGGCGGCCATGCCTGGTCGAGGACGTCGAGGTAGGCGACGATCGGCCCGACGAGCGCGCGGTAGGGCGACTCGACGATGACGAGCGGGACACCGGGGAACTGGCGCTCCCACCGCTCGCGGAGACGATCCGCGTCGTCGGTGTCCTCCGTCACGTACACCGCCCGGAGGTCGGTCGCCAGCGACCGCCCGAAGTTGACGGCCTGGACGACGGCGCGGTTGATCCCGTTGACCGGAATGATCACCCGCTGCTCGCGGTGCGGGCCCGGGAACACCAGGTCGTCACGGACCTCGAGGTCGCGAGCCTGGGCGTCGTACTGCCGCCGGATGAAGAGCATGCTCGCGACGAGGCCCGGGATGAGGAGGACGACGAGCCACGCGCCGGCGCTGAACTTGACGCTCGTCACGACGACCGCGACGACGGCGGTCGCCGCACAGCCCACGGCATTGACTGCGAGCCGGTACTGCCAACCCTTCGGCCTCGTCCGGAGCCAGTGCCGGATCATGCCGGCCTGGCTGATCGTGAAGTCGATGAAGACGCCGACCGCGTACAACGGGATGAGGGCGTGGGTGTGGCCGCCCGCTGCGACGACGAGCGACGCCGCGATGAGGCCGAGCAGGACGATCCCCATCGAGAAGGCGAGACGGTCGCCGCGGAAGCTGAATTGGCGCGGGAAAAAGCCGTCCTGGGCGAGGACCGCGGCGAGGCGCGGGAATGCGGCGAACGACGTGTTCGCGGCGAGGAAGAGCAGCAGTGCCGTGAATGCCTGGAAGGCGTAGAAGCCGATCGTGTCGCCGTAGACGGTGCGTGCGACCTGCGCCACGACGGTCTGCTTGGGGTTGTCGATTGGGTAGATCCCGAACCTCGTCGCGAGGAAGGTGATGCCGATGAAGAGGACGGCCAGGATCGCGGCCATCACCATCAGCGTCGTCGCGGCGTTCTTCGATTCCGGTTTCTTGAACGCCGGCACCCCGGTCGCAATCGCCTCCGTGCCGGTCAACGCGACCGCGCCGCTGGCGAAGGCGCGCAGGAGGACGAATGCGCCGACGTCCTGCGCGGTCCGGTTCGTCGCGGCGACGACCTCCGGCGGCGGCGCGCCTTGCTCGCCGAGCACGACGACGCGGTACAGGCCGATGGCAATCATCGTCAGCGCGCTGAACAGGAACAGGTACGTCGGGACGGCGAAGATGTTGCCGGCCTCGCGGAGGCCGCGGAGGTTCGCGAGGGTGATGAGGGCGAGCGCCGTGACGCCGATGATCACCCGCGTCTGATCACCGGACAGGGACGGCACGGCGGACGCGATCTGCTCGACCGCCGACGAGGTGGAGACTGCGGCGGTGAGGTTGTAGTCGATGAGAAGCGCGGACGCAGCGAGCAGCGATGCCATCCGCCCGAAGTTCGCCTTCGACACGGAGTACGACCCGCCGCCGCTGGGGTAGGCGAGGCAGACCTGTCGGTAGCTGAACGCGACGAGCGCGAGCAGCCCCGCGATGGCGATCGCGATCGGCAGCGACAGGCCGATCGCCGCGCCCCCGGCGCCGGCGAGGATGAACGCGAGGATGATCTCCTCGGTCGCGTACGCCGACGACGAGATCGCGTCGGACGAGAAGATCGCGAGGGCCTTCGCCTTCGACAGCCGCTCGCCCGTCTCCTCGTCGGAGTGGAGTGGGCGCCCCAGCGCGATCGCCTTGACGCGAGCCCACACTCGGCCGGCCGGCGTCGCCGGGATGCTTGCCGCCTGCTTCGCGGTGAGCTGTCCGGGACCGGTGTAGCGGAAATACGGCGAGTGCGGGCGCTCGACGCGGACGCGGCGGTCGCCCGGCTTGCGGCCGTGGAGCGGGCGTCGTCCACCGATCATCGGGCGCGTCCTTCACCGGACGCCGACGCCGCCGGCGAGGGAGATGGCTCCATGGTCACGCGGCGTCAGATCCCGTAGGACAGGCGGGCGGCGAGGCGGCTCGGGAGCTGCGCGGCCGTCATGGCGGCCTGGACCGAGCCCACGTCGTACGCGACGCGGTGCCACGAGCAAGTGCCGGCCGCACTGTCGAGGACGAGGTAGCTTGCCGCCGGATCGCCGTCGCGTGGCTGGCCCACGCTGCCGGGGTTGATCAGCGATCGCTTGCCGTCGAGAGTGACGCGCGATCCTGGCCCCGGGCTGACAGCCTCGACCCGGCCGTCGTCCTCGCGGTAGACGATCGGGACGTGGGTGTGCCCGTGCAGGCCATATCGCGTTGTCAGGACCTCGAGGTTCGCTCGCGCGATCGGCACCGACGTGACGTACTCCCACGTCGGGTCACGGGGGCTGCCATGAACCAGCGTGAAGTCACCCTCGATGCGGCGCTCCGGGAGGCGCCCGAGCCAGTCACGCGTCGGTTCGGCGATCGACTCCTTCGTCCATTCCATGGCCGCGCGCGCATCCGGGTTGAACCAGTCGATCTCGGGGCCGCCACAGGCGGCCGCGTCGTGGTTTCCGCGAACTCCGAGTGCGCCGACGGCGCTCAGGCGCTCGACGACGGCGTCGGGTTCCGGTCCGTATCCGACCACGTCGCCGAGGTGCCAGACGCCGTCGACCGTGCCGAGGGCTCCGAGGACTGCATCGAGCGCGGCGAGGTTCGCGTGGATGTCCGAAAGGACGGCGATTCGCATCGAACAATCAGCGTATCAGGGGTCGCTCACCACGCGCGTCGCCGACGTTCCGCGGGGTCGCGCGGGTACTCGCGCGGCGTCGCTCCCGTCTTCGTCACGATGACAAGGCGGTGGCCCTCGAGACCTGCCACCGCGACCTCGACCGCGTCGAACCTGCCGCCACCGAGCGCCTCGACGGCGCGCTGCGCGGCCGGCATCTCCGAGTCCACCGACGCGCCCTTCCAGGCCACGAGCCGGCCGCCGCGCGACAGCAGAGGAAACGCCAGCTCGACGAGGTCGGCGAGGGACGCGACAGCACGTGCGGTGACGGCCGGCCAGCGTTCGCGATGCCGCGGGTTCGCGGCGAGGGATTCGATCCGCGTCGCATCCGTCGATGCGCGGCCGGCGAGGCCGATTGCGTCGATCGTCGTCTGGAGAAAGCGGACCTTCTTGGCGACGGAGTCGACGAGGAGTCCTTGAGCGCCCGGAATGGCGGCGACGAGTGGCACGCCCGGGAAGCCGCCGCCGCTGCCGAGGTCGATGAATCGTTCGACAGCCGCGGCGCGAAGGATCGGCACCGCGGCGAGGCTGTCGACGACGTGGAGTCGCGCGACCGCCGCGGGATCGCGGATGGCGGTGAGGTTGATCGCCTCCGTCCAGGACAGCAGCAGCCGGACGTGGCCGTCGATCGCTGCGCGCGCGGCGGGAACGAGGACCACACCCAGCGTGCGGAGCCCATCGTCGAGCGCGTCGACATACGCAGGCGGAAGGTCCGGGAGGCCGGCGACGCGCGTCGGGAGCGACTCTCGCTGGCGGCTCAGGCACCCCTCCTGTGGATGTGCCGCGTGCCGCCTGAGAAAGCCGCCCCCGGCGTCGCTCGTCTTCGCACTACGGGCTGGGTGCGGTCTTCCCTGGCGCGGTCGGTTCTTGGCCGGGTCTCCCCGCGCCCCTTCCGAGCCAGGTTACCCTCCTCCGGGGAACCCCAGTGCGGATCACCGACGCTACGGGGCGACGCCGCGCGGTGTCAACGAGGTTGTCCACGAATCGGCGCGAGCGCGCGGATGTTGTGGATAAGGCGCTGGTCCCGTCGCGAGTCGCCGGTGTCAGGCGGGGCTTCGATCCGTGTGTCGGTCGCCGAGCCCCTCGATCGCCCGGAGCCGAGTGCGTGTCTCGCGGGCGGCGTCGTCGCCGGCTCCGGATCCCATGGCGGTGCCTGTGCCGCGCACGAGCGTCGGCCGAGCCGGAGGAGCTGCGCCGGCGGCCGCGGAATCGGTCCGCGCGCCTGTCGTCGAGGGCGCAGGCGAGATGCTCGATCCTGTCGCGATCGCGCGGAGGACGGCGCGCTCCTCGAGCCTGACCTCCTCCGCTGCGATGGCGCGCGACGTCGCCGAACCGACGGCATTCGGTTCGGCCCCCGCAGGCCCCGGGAGAACGAGTACGAAGCTCGACCCCGAGCCCGGCACGGAGGCGACGTCGAGGTCCCCGGCCATGGCGCGGGCGAGGTCGCGGGCAATCGGCAGCCCGAGGCCCGTGCCCGTGATTCCCTCGTGCCCCGCCATCCGGTAGAACCGCTCGAAGATCCGCGCGCGATCCTCCGCCGAGATGCCGACGCCCTCGTCGCGGACGGCGACGATCGCGACGGACGCCTCGAACCACGCGGCCACCTCCACCAACGACGCGACAGGCGCGAACTTGAGCGCGTTTCCGGCGAGGTTCGTCAGGATCTGCTCGACGCGGCGGCGGTCGCCCGTCGCGGCCTTGAGCCGCGGCGGGAGCGCCGTCCGGAGCTCGACGCCCCGCGACATGGCGATCGGCGTCAGGCTGTCCACGACCCGGGCCCCGACCTCGGCAAGCGAGAACGGACCGATCTCGAGCCGAAGGGTCCCGGACTCGAGCCGTGACAGCTCGAGGAGATCGCCGACGAGATCCGTCATCGTCTCCACGATCTGCTGGCTCCGCTCGAGGAAATCGAGCTCGTCCGCTTCGTCCTTGACCTTTCCGCCCAGGACGAGCTCGAGGTAGCCGGACAGCCCGGTCAGCGGTGTCCGGAGCTCGTGAGCGACGGTCGAGACGAACCGCGTCCGCTCGGCGTCGCGCGCACGGAGACCGGCGAGCTCGCGCTCGGTCGCGATCTGGTCAGTGACGAGCGCGAGCGCGACCGCGGCGTGACGCGCGAGCTGCGGCGGGAGGCGCTCCTCGAGCTCGATCGGTCCGCGCTCGTCGGCGAAGTCGAAGCCGAGGGCCACGCCGCCGGCCGATGGGATCGGGAGGCAGGCGAAGTGGTGGCTCGGCGCCGCGGCCGCGCGCCTCGGCTCGGACGATGCGTCGTCGCGTGCGGCGGCAAGGACGATCGCGATGGGCGCCCGGCCGGACGCGGCGCGATGGGCGCGACTTCGCGGCGCCCACGCGTCGAGCCACGCGCCGAGCGCCTCGGCCTCGTCGGAATCCTCGTCGGCCGCCTGCGAAACCGCGACGCGGCGTCCGTGCGAGTCGGCCAGAACCGCGGCGCGCCGGGCTCCGACCGTCTTCGCGAGAAGCTCGAGGAGGCCGGCGAGACGCGTCTCGGCGTCGGCATCGGTGGCGAGGATGTCGAGCGAGCGCGCGAGGAGGACGGTCTCGCGGTGGGCGACCTGATCGGCCGATCGCCGGTACGTGACGCGGCGGTCCGTGAACGGCGGCGGCGCTCCCACGATGGGAGGATCGACCGGTGACCGCCCCGAGTTAGGTTCGGACATGGCGTCGGCTGGTTCCGTGTCAGGCAGCGGCGGACGGCCGGGACGGCCGAGCGCGTCGTGCCGGGATGGTCCGCGCGACCGCGGGAGCGGAAAATCCCCCGTGCGGGCGTCCCTGCTGGGTCAAAGGTACCGCCTCCGGGCAGGACTCAGCTTGAACGGCTACCCGCTCTCACCGGCCGGCCCAGCGTCCGCCGGACGACGTCGATGACCTCGTCGACGTACTGGTCGGCGTCGCCGTTCTCGGCGGCGGTTCGCACGCAGCCCTGGACATGGTCCTCGAGGACGAGGATCGAGAGCGCGTCGACGGCCGCCCGCAGCGCGGCGGTCTGCTGGAGGATGTCCACGCAGTACTCCTCGCGCTCGATCATCCGGGCGATGCCGCGAACCTGCCCTTCCATCCGGCTCAGGCGCCGGCCGAGCTGCGCCTTGTCCTTCGAGTAGGCGTGGCGGAAGTGGCTGGGATCGGCCTGGGGCACGCGGCGCGGGGTCGTCGTCGGCATCGGCGGGTCGTGTCTCCTGTCGTCGCCAGGCATCATACCCCCCAGGGGTATCAGGAGGCAACGCGAAAGCAATGTCTCGCTTCCGTCGCCACGGTCGCCGGCGTGCCGATGACCCGGTAGACTGGCGGGGATGGAGCAGCGCGACCATCCGGACGGAGCCGGCGAACCTGCGAGGTGCGCCGCATGCGGCGACCAGGTCCCGCAGGAGCGGAGCCGCCTCCTCGCCGCGCGCGAGGACCTCTCCTTCGCCGAGCTGAGCTGTCCGTCGTGCGGAAGCCTCAGCCTCGCCATCGTCGTCGCCGGATCCGCGCTCGGCGCGGGGCTCCCGAGCGACCTCGCGTCGCGACCGCCGGTCGCTGCCGACGACGTCCTCGACATGCACGAGTTCCTGTCCGGGTATGCCGGCGATCTCCGCGCACTGGTCGGTCGCTCGGCGTCGGACGCGCGCGAGCGTCCGACGGGCAGCGCGTGACGTCGCCCGGAACAACAGGCGGTACGCCCGACCCCGCGACCCCCGGAGCGTCGGCCGGTCCCGTCGCGAGCACGGCCACCGTCGGTAGCCTCGTTGCGTCCGCCACACCCGACGCGCCACGCGCGCAGCCACCCTTCGCCCACGCGAGCGAGGCGGAGATGGGCCGGATCCTCGACTTCTACGCCGTCCGCTGGGAGTACGAGCCGCAGACATTCCCGATCCTCTGGAATCTCGACGGCGACGTCGTCGAGAGCTTTGCCCCCGACTTCTATCTCCCGGATCTCGACATCTACCTCGAGATGACGACGCTCAAGCAGCGCCTCGTCAGGAAGAAGAACCGCAAACTCCGCCGACTTCGGGAGCTCTATCCCGACGTCCGGATCAAGCTGTTCTACGCGCGCGACTTCCGGGCGCTGATGCTCAAGTACGGAAAGCTCGCCCTCGTCGACGCGCTGTCCGGGGCGCCCGGCCAGGTCGCGACGCCACACCTCGCGCGCGTCGGCGGCGCGGTGACCGTCGGCGTAACCGTGCCGCTTTCCGCCGCCGCCGCGCCGGTCGCGGCGTCGTCCGCCGAATCGATCCAGCCCACGGATGCGACGTCCGGTGCCGCGACCGCCCGCCGGTCGCGCTCGGCGCGACGACGGCGCGCCGCGGCAGCGCGAAGGGCCGCCGTCGATGTCGTCCTCCCGCCCGTCGCGCTCGTCGCCGACGCGCAGGCCGCCGGCGTGTCCGCCACGGTCGCGCCGCCCGGCGCTCGATGAGGCGATCCGCGGACCTGGCGGCGGACATCGGCGACATCCTGCTGACGGAGGACCAGATCCAGGCGAAGGTGCGCGAGCTCGGCAAGCGCATCAGCGCCGATTACGTGGGACGCCAGCTCACGCTCGTCAGCGTGCTGAAGGGCTCCCTGCCCTTCATGGCCGACCTGATGCGCGCGATCGGGATCCCCGTCCGGATCGACCTCATGGAAGTGTCGTCGTACGGTGGCACGTCGACCGAATCGTCGGGACTCGTCCGCATCCTCAAGGACTTGTCGGCGAGCATTCAGGGTGAGGACGTCCTCATCGTCGAGGACATCATCGACACCGGGCTGACGCTGAACTACCTCGTCCGCTACCTGCGCGGCAAGAACCCGGCGTCGCTCCGGATCTGCACCCTCCTCGACAAACCGGCGCGGCGACTCGTCGAGATCCCCGTCGACTACATCGGGTTCACGATCCCGGACCAGTTCGTGGTCGGCTACGGGCTCGACTACGGGGAGCTGTACCGAAACCTGCGGTTCGTGGGCGTCCTCCGCCCCGAGGTCTACACGGAGCCTGGCTGATGCACCGGCGCTCGCTCGGTCGCGGCCGGCTGCTGGCGATCGTCTCCGCCCTCGTCATGCTCGTCGGCTGCGTGCTGCCGTGGTACACCGTCGGCGGCGGCGAGGACCTCCCGGCGCGGCAGTTCACGGCGTTCGGCGGCAGCGGGATCCTCGTCTTCCTGGCCGCGCTCGCGACCATCGCGCTCGTCGCGCTGCCGTATGCCGCCGGCGACCGCCCCGTCAGCACGGACCGTTGGTTGGCGTACCTCCTGTTCGCGATCGCGGCGTGGTTCGGGCTGGCCGTCTGGCTGCTCAACCTCGTCGGCGTCTTCGCCCAGGGCCTGGCGCCCGATCGGGCGCCTGGCTTCTGGGTCTCGGTTGTCGGTGCCATTGCGCTCACCCGCGCGGCGTACGACATCGCGCACGAGCCCGGGGCGCGCTGACGACGGCGCTACTTCGCCCCGGTCACATCGATGTACCAATGGACGGTCAACCCGTCGGCCGAGCTCGCTCGGAGCTCGTAGAACCCGTCCGCGAACGGCGCACGGTCCGCTCGCGTGATGACGGCGCCGCCTGTCCTCTGCGCGGCGACGTCGATCGCGATGTCGCCCGGGACGGGGTCGAGGGCGCGGATCTCGACGGATCCGACGCCCGGGCTCCCGATGTGGAGCCCGATCGCCACGAGACCAGCCCCATGGAGCGGCGCGCACCGGCTGCCCGTCGACGCCGTCTCGCCGAGCCAGAGCGCCGCGAGTCCGCACCTCGCGTCCTCTTCCGCGACGGCCAGCGCCGGCTCCTCGACGATCGATCCGCCTGGCTCGAACAACGTCAACATCCCCGACGACGCGTCCAACCGCGGCTGCCGCTCGCCGGGCGTCGCCGTCGGCGTCTCAGCGGGGCTCGGCGCCGCCGCGGACCCCGCGTTTGGCGGGTCGATGGCAATGACGATCGACCGGATCGTGTCCGACGGCGCCGTCAGCAGGTCGAGGCGATAGACACCGGGCATCCACGGCCCGAGACCGTCGGAGGAGTCACGTGAGGGCATCCCAATGACGTGGAAGTGCGGCGTCGGCCATGGCGTGCGGAGTGACGACACCGGCACCCGGTGCGTCAGGCGACCATCGAATCGCCACAGCCGGATGGCGGTGACGAGCACGTCGTCGGGGTTGTTGATGCCGAGCGCGACGATGTTGTCCGCGCCACCCAGGCGGACGGGCTGGGACGCCCCGAACGGCGATCCTGCCGAGGGCGTCGGGGCCGGCGCCACCGGGCTTGGTCGCGCGACGGCTGTCGGAGGATCGATCATCACCGGCCCCGCGAGGCCGAAGTCCACGACGTAGCCGGCCGGCCACAGCTGCCACGCGGCATCCGGGACCTCCTGACCGAACAGCGCCGGATCGTATGCACCGCGGACGAGGCCGTGACTCGCCGCAGCCGCACTCGTGCCGGGCGTCGCGACCGGGAACGGGAGCGGTGAGGGGCGCCCCGACCCCCACGGCTTGGCGATCGCGAGGAAGACGAAGACGCCGACGATTCCGACCGCCGCGCGCAGCCACCGATCCGGCCGCCTGCCGGGCGGGACGATGTGGCGCAGGTCGGTCATGACGTCTGCCTGTCAGTCCTCCCCGAGGTACGCCTTTCGGACGGCCGGATCCTGCCGAAGCTTGTCGGCGGCGTCGCTGAGGACGATCTCGCCGGTCTGGAGAATGTAGCCGCGGTTCGCGATCGCGAGCGCCATGAGCGCGTTCTGCTCCACGAGCAGGACCGTCGTCCCGCCGGCGTTGATCTCCTTGATGATCTCGAAGATCTGCTCGACGAGGATCGGCGCGAGGCCCATCGACGGCTCGTCGAGGAGCAGAACACGCGGCTTGGCCATGAGCGCGCGCCCGATCGCCAGCATCTGCTGCTCGCCGCCGGACAGCGTCCCGGCGCGCTGCGTCGTCCGCTCACGGAGCCGCGGGAACAGCGTGTAGACGCGCTCGAAATCGCTCGCGATCGACGTCCGGTCGCGTCGCGCGAACGCGCCCATCTCGAGGTTCTCGTGCACGCTCATCCGGGCGAACACCCGGCGGCCCTCCGGCGACTGGCAGACGCCAAGCGCCACGATCTCGTGGGGCCGTCGCGCGTCGATCCGGTCGCCCCGCAGGCGGATCTGGCCCTGACGAGGACGAAGCAGCCCCGAGATCGTGCGGAGCGTCGTCGACTTGCCGGCACCGTTCGACCCGATGAGCGTGACGATCTCGCCCTCGTCGACGGTCAGCGTCACCCCCCGGAGCGCGTGGATCGCCCCGTAGTAGGTGTGGACGTCCTCCAGCTCGAGCAGCGCCATCAGGCGTCTGCCGCTCCGCGGCCGAGGTAGGCCTCGACGACGCGCGGGTTCTTCCGGACCTCGTCCGGAGCTCCCTCGGCGATCACCTCGCCGTAGTCGAGCACCGTCACGCGGTCGCTGATTCCCATGACGACCCGCATGTCGTGCTCGATGAGCAGGACCGACAGGTTGAGATCCGCGCGCAGCCGCCTGATGAAGTCCGTCATGGCTCGCGTTTCGGCGTTGTTCATGCCCGCCGTCGGCTCGTCGAGGAGGAGGAGCTTCGGGTTCGTCGCCAGTGCGCGCGCGATCTCGAGCCGGCGCTGGTCGCCATACGGCAGGTTGCGAGCCCACGTCTCGGCGCGGTCGTCGAGCCCGACGAGGCTGAGGAGCTCCATCCCGCGTTCCCGCGCGCCGGCCTCCTCGTTGAGCATGCCGGGCGTGCGGAATACCGCATCCCACCAGTGGCTGCGGAGGTGGACGTGGAGCCCGACGAGGACGTTGTCGAGCGCCGACATCGTCCCGAACAGGCGGATGTTCTGGAACGTCCGGCCGATCCCGAGACTCGTGACCTCGTGCGGCTTCAGCGACTTGACCCGCTTGCCGCGGTGCTGGACGACCTCGTGTCCATCGAACACGATCGCGCCGGCTGTCGGCGTGTAGTAACCGGTGATCATGTTGAAGAACGTCGTCTTGCCCGCGCCGTTGGGGCCGATGAGCGAGACGATCGCCCCGCGCGGGATGTCGAAGTCGATCTTGTTGCAGGCCACGAGGCCGCCGAATCGCTTCGTCACGTCACGCGCCTTGACGAGCAGCTGCGCGTCCGCGACGGAGCCTGTCCTCAGGTCGCCCGCCGGCGCGGCGGTGGTCATGCGTCCGGCTCCGCTGCCTGCTCCGCGGCGATCGCCTGCGACGTCTCCTCGCTCTTCACCGCGTCCTCGCCGAGCGTCGCCGCCGATCCGATCTGCTGCCCGGGCGGCGCATGGCGCAGCTCCGCGGCGCGCTGGCGGCTGGGGATGAATCCCTCGGGCCTGAACCGCATCATGATGACGAGGATGATCCCGAAGATCAGGAAGTTGAACTGCGCCGCGTTGGGCAGGTCCGAGTTGATCGCCTGGACCCGCTGGGCGATCCAGGGCAGGAACGTCTTGTCCACGTAGACGAGCGCCAGAGCGCCGGCCATGACGCCCCAGATGTTCCCGATCCCGCCGAGGATGATCATGATCAGGACGAGGATCGACGTCGAGAACTGGAAAAAGTCCGACGTCGTCGCGCCGAGATAGGACGCCTGGAGCGATCCGGCGACGCCCGCGAAGCTCGCGCCGAGCCCGAAGGCGAGGAGCTTCGTTCTGACGGTGTTGACGCCCATCATCTCCGCCGCCAGCTCGTCTTCCCGGATTGCCATCCATGCCCGCCCCATCCGCGACCGCTCGAGGTTCCTGGCGATGATCACGGACAGCGCGACGATGACCATCGCGAGGTAGACCGCCGCCTGGCCCGAGGTCGCGCCGAAGTCGATGCCGAAGAACGACGGCGGATCGATCGGGTTGATGCCAACGGCGCCCCCGGTCAGGTTGGCGTTCTCGAGCTTGATGGGCCCGA
>DATFPL010000073.1:0-5795 GCA_035264845.1 Candidatus Limnocylindrales bacterium
GGTTCGCGAGACCGACAAGCTCGCGGGCGAATTCGTCGACCGCGACCGCGTCCGCGAGGTCGCGGACGACCTGGAGACCTGGAGCCGCCTCGCCTTCGAGTACCTGGACGGCCGGGTGCGATAATTCGCCGCGGGAGGACCTTCCGCGTGCCGCGTCACATCGTCCGGCTCGTGTTCGGCGCTCAACTGGCGCTCGGCATCGCCATGCTCTTCGCCGGAACCCTGTCCGCGGCGGGTGCACCCAGAGTCGTCGTCCTCCCCGCCACGGGTGTCGTCGACAACGTCTTCGCCGGCTACCTGTCCGACGGCGTCGCGCGTGCCGCGCGCGAGGGCGCTGCCGCCGTCGTCATCCGCCTCAACACGCCGGGCGGCAGCCTCGAGGCGACGAACGACATCGTCGGCACGCTGCTCGAATCCGCCGTGCCGACGATCGTGTGGGTCGCTCCCGCGGGTGGCCGCGCCGCGAGCGCGGGGACGTTCATCACCCTCGCCGCGAACATCGCCGTCATGGCGCCCGGCACGAACATCGGCGCGGCCTCGCCGGTCGGCGGCCAGGGCGAGGACATCCCGGGCACGCTCGGGCAGAAGGTCAAGAACGACGCGATCGCGAAGATGCGGTCGATCGCCGAGGAACGCCACCGAAACGTCGACTGGGCCGTCTCGACCGTCGACACGGCGAGATCGTCGCCGGCGTCGGAGGCCGTCAGCCTGCATGCCGTCGACGGCATCGCCGCGACGCTCGACGACGTCATCTCGTTCGCCAACGGGAAGCAGGTCGACATCCGCGGCCAGGCCAGGACGCTCGACCTCACCGGCGCGACGACGTCCGAGGCGGCGATGAACCCGTTCCAGAGCTTCCTCCACCTGCTGTCCGACGAGAACATCGCGTTCCTGCTCCTCAGCATCGGGTCCACGGGGCTGCTGTTCGAGGTCATGAGCCCCAACTTCGTCACCGGCATCCTCGGTGCCCTCGCCGTGATCCTCGCGTTCATCGGCTTCGGCAGCCTGCCGCTCAACGTCGCCGGACTGCTCCTCATCGCGCTCGGGATCGTCCTGTTCGGGCTCGAGACGACGGTCACGAGCCACGGGCTCCTCGCCGTCGGCGGGCTCGTCTCGTTCGTCCTCGGCGCGTCGGCGCTGTACAGCGTGCCGGGCGACCCGTTCGCGGCACCGGGCGCGGTCGCGGTTCCCGTCATCGCCGTCACGACGATCACGCTCGCGGCATTCATGGTCCTGATCGTCGTCGGAGCAGTGCGCTCACGCCACCTGGGACGTAATCCCGGAATGGTCGGCGCGGCGCTCGGGATCGGCACCCGCGGCGTCGTCCGCCGGCCACTCGACCCGCGTGGATCCGTCTACGCCGGAGGGGAGGAGTGGACCGCCCGAAGCGTCGATGACCGGCCGCTCGAGCGTGGCGTTCCCGTCAAGGTCGTTGAGGTCGACGGGCTCACCGTCGTCGTCGAGCCAGACACCCAGCCGTCAACGTCGTAGCACTCGCATCGGAGAGGTAATGGAGATCCCCGTCGCCGCCGCCGTCGCGGCGTTCGTCCTCGTCGTCGTCCTCGTCATCGTCTACCTGTCGATCCGCGTCGTGCAGCAGTACGAGAAGATGGTCGTCTTCCGGCTCGGCCAGACGAACGCGTCGCTCGTCCGCGACCCCGGTCTGCGATTCCTGTTCCCCGTCATCGACCGGCCGTACAAGGTCGACATCCGGGAGCAGTTCATCGAGGTTCCGAGCCAGACGACGATCACCCGCGACAACGCCCCCATCAACGTCGACTTCCTCATCTACTGGCGGATCAGCGATCCCCTCAAGAGCGTCGTCAACGTCGCCAACTTCGCGGGCGCGCTGCAGGGCGTGGCCACGACGACGCTCCGTGCCGTGATCGGCGACATCACCCTCGACGAGGTCCTCTCCAAGCGCGAGCAGATCAACGAAGTGCTGCGGGTCAAGCTCGACGAGCAGACCGAGCGCTGGGGCGGCAAGGTCACGACCGTCGAGATCCGCGAGATCATCCCGCCGCGCGACGTCCAGGACGCGATGAACCGGCAGCTGTCGGCCGAGCGCACACGGCGCGCCGTGATCACCGAGTCGGAGGGCAACCGGCAGGCGGCGATCAACGTCGCCGAGGGCCAGAAGCAGTCGGAGATCCTCAAGGCCGAGGGCGATCGCCAGGCGGCGATCCTCCGCGCCGAGGGCTTCAGCGAGGCGCTGACCCGGATCTTCGGGGCGGCGTCGGGGATCGACGAGAAGACGATGGCGCTCCAGTACCTCGACGCCCTCAAGGCCCTCGGCAACAGCCCGTCGACGAAGTTCGTCATCCCGACCGAGTTCACCCGGCTCGTCGAGCCGTTCGCGGGCTTCGTGGGCCGCGGGATGAGCGGCGACGGAGGCCCGTCCGAGCGCCGATGACCCATTCGGGGGAGGTTCCAACGGGACGTCCGGCGACCGTTCGGAGCGGCGGGTGGTGCGTCTATACTCCGCCCGACCCCCGCCGTCTCCCCGCGCCGCTCCCCAAAGGGAGGCTCGACACGCTCTGATGGCCGCCAAGATCCTCGTCGTCGACGACGACCCGAACGTCCAGCGGCTGCTCCAGTACACCCTCAAGCAGGAGGGGTACGAGGTCGTCACGGCTTCCGATGGCGCCGAGGGCTTCCGGCTGTGGGGTGCGGAGAACCCGTCGCTCATCCTCCTCGACGTCATGCTGCCCAAGCTCGACGGGTACCAGGTGGCGACGAAGATCCGCCAGGAGGAGGGCCAGAGCGGCCACGTCCCGATCATCATGCTCACCGCCGAGCGTGAGGTCGAGCAGAAGGTCCGCGGCCTCCGGGCCGGCGCCGACGACTACCTGATCAAGCCGTTCCACCCGGCCGAGCTCCTCGCCCGGATCAAGAGCCTCCTCGCCCGGTTCGCGCCGCGCGACTCGCTCGTGGGCCGGCCGCCGATGGGGCGGGTGTTCGCGTTCTATGGGGCGAAGGGCGGCGTCGGCACGACGACGATCGCGATCAACGCGGCCATCGCCCTCCACCGCGAGCTCGGGCGGAAGGTCGCACTCGTCGACGGCAATCTCCAGTTCGGCGACCACCGGGTCTTCCTCGACCTGGGTCTCGACCGCAAGAGCATCGTCGACATCGTCAGTGCCCCGTCGGTCGACCAGGACCTTGTCCGGCAGGTGCTCGTGAAGCACGATTCGGGCGTCGACCTGCTGCTCGCGCCGCCGTCGCCGGAGACCGCGGAGCTCGTGACCCCGGAGCACATGCCGCAGATCCTCGACAACCTGCGGTTGCTCTACGACTACGTCCTCGTCGACATCGACAAGCGGCTCGACGACGTCAACCTCGGGATCATCGAGCAGTCGGAGACGCTGTTTGTCGTGATGACCGCGGACCTGTCGTGCCTGAAGAACGTCCGACTCGTGCTCGAGACGGTCGGCCACCTTGGCTACGAGAAGTCGAAGATTCAGCTCGTCCTCAACCGCTCGAACGCGTTCACCGGGATCAGCGTCAAGAACGCCGAGGGCGCGCTGAAGCGGACAATCGACCACCAGATCGTCAACGAGTACCGCGGCGCGATCAGCGCGCTCAACTCCGGCGCGCCGTTCATGTTCACCAAGGCCGACTCGCTCCTGGGCCGGTCGCTCCTCGACTTCGCGCGGCTCGCCGACAAGGCGACGCCGGCTGCCGCACCGCAGGCGGTCGGCGCCCGCTAGTCGTAGCGACTCTGGGTCGAGGGCTTCGTCGCCGGTAGAGCCGCCGTCGAACGCCCGGTGAGTGCCCGACAAGCGCTCCTCGCTACGGTCCGGGTGTGCTGGCGACCGTCCTCTCCGCGACGCTCCTCGGGCTGGACGGCCGCGTGATCCGTGTCGAGGTCGACGTCGCCCCCGGGCTTCCCGGGTTCACGATCGTCGGGCTCGCGGACGCGGCCCTCCAGGAGGCTCGCGAACGGGTTCGCGGCGCGCTCCGGAATGCGGGCTTTGTCCATCCGCCGCGCCGGATCACCGTCAACCTCGCGCCGGCGGACCTCCGGAAAGCCGGTGCCTCGCTCGACCTCGCGATCGCGGTCGGGATCCTCCTCGGCTCAGAGCAGATCCGCGCGGCTCGCGGCCGTCTCGCGCTCATCGGCGAGCTGTCGCTGGGCGGCGAGGTCCGGGCGGTGCCGGGAATCCTGCCGATGGTCGCGGCGCTGGCCCGGCGTGGCGTCAGGCGCGTCGTCGTGCCGGCCGATGCGCTCGACGAGGCATCGCTCGTCGTCGGGATCGAGTCGGTCCCCGTCGTATCGCTCGCGCGGGCGGTCGAGGTCGTTCGGTCGTCGCGGTCGCGACGAGTGGCGGTTGCGGCGGCGCGTGTCGACGCCGCCGGCACGGACGTGGCGCCGCGCGGGCCCTCCATCGCTCTGCTCGCCGATCGCGCGGTCCCGGATCTCGCCGAGGTCCGCGGACAGCTCGAGGCTCGTCGCGGGCTCGAGATCGCGCTTGCCGGCGGCCACGGGCTGCTGTTCGCCGGGCCGCCCGGATCCGGCAAGACGCTCCTCGCACGAACGATCCCCGCGCTGCTCCCGCCGCTCGACGACGAGGCGGCGCTCGCCGCAACGGTCATCGCGTCTGCGTCGGGGGAGGCGCCCGTTCGCGAGCTCGTCCGGCGGCCGCCGTTTCGGACGCCGCATCACACCATTTCGTATGCGGCGATGGTCGGCGGCGGGCCGCGCATGTCCCCCGGCGAGGTGACGCTCGCCGATCACGGCGTGCTGTTCCTCGACGAGCTGCCGGAGTTCGGGCGCGACGTGCTCGAGGCGCTCCGCGAGCCGCTCGAGGAAGGACGGATCGCAATCGCCCGCGTCGGGCGGGCGACGACGTTCCCGGCGCGGTTCCAGCTGGTCGCGGCGATGAACCCGTGCCCGTGCGGCAACGCGGGAAGCGATGCGCCGCCGTGCACGTGCGCCGCGAACGTCCCGGAGCGCTACGCGAGCCGGATCTCGGGGCCGCTGCGCGATCGCATCGACCTGTGGGTCCTCATGCCGCGCGTGCCCGCGGCGGCGCTCGTCGGTGGCGCGACGCCGGAGGACTCGCCGGCCGTCGCGGCGCGAATCGTTTCCGCGCGCGAGCGACAGATGTCGCGGCCGCCAGGACGGCTCAATGCGCGGGTGTCCGGTCGGACGTTGCGCGCGGCGTGCCGGCTCGACGCGGCGGCCGAGCGCCGCGCGATCGACCTGGCGGAGATGGAGCGGCTGTCGGGTCGCGGCATGGAGCGGCTCCTCCGGGTTGCGCGAACGATTGCCGACCTCGCAGCAGCCGACCGTGTCGAGCCGGTGCATCTCGACGAAGCGGCACGGTTCCGGTCGCCTGCGTCGCGGCTGTCGCAGCGGCTGGCGGGCTAGGGGAGTGCTCGGCGTCGGGAGCGGTGGGCCGGCCGGCGGTCCCGCCGTGGCCGCTCCGCGATCCGGGCGCCACGTCGTCTCGGAGCGCGAGGCGCTGATCGTCCTGTCGACGGTCGACGGCGTCGGGCCGACGACGCTCGAGCGGCTCATCGGACGATTCGGGACGGCCATGGCGGTGCTCGACGCCGCCCGCGCGCCGCACGCCACGACGGCCCTCATCGCCGCCAGCCGCACGACGGACGAGGCGGGCCGCGCCATGTCGGCGCCAGTGGCGGACGGCATCGTCGATGCGGCGACTCGAACCCGCGAGATCCTCGCCGCGCTTGACGCGACGGGGTTGACCATCGTTACCGTCGAGGACGCCGAGTATCCGCCCCGGCTTCGCGCGATCGATCTCCCGCCGCACGTCCTCTACGTCCGC
>DATFPL010000074.1:0-7800 GCA_035264845.1 Candidatus Limnocylindrales bacterium
GCGGCGATGACGCTCGTCGTTAGGGTGGCCGCAAACGCGGCAAACCAGGCGTCGGGGCCGGGCGGCCCGGTGAGCGTTCCGAATGCGTGGAAGATCGCGAGGGCGATCGTGCCGTTCAGCGCCGCATCGCTGAGGTTGAACGCGAGCTTGAGCGGGTGCTCGCGCGACTGGAGCGCGAGTGCGACGCCGGACCCGACCAGCAGCGCGACGAGATACGCCGTCGGATCGAGGAAGAACAGCCCGATGACGGTCGGGAACTCGCTCAGTGAGAAGGCGTGGGTCTCGCGCCGGTAGTGGACCTGGACGTCGAGGACCTCACCGAGGAAGAAGAGCCCGGCGATCGCGATCCACGGAATGTCGATCGGCGCGTCGACCGACTCGAGATGCCGGATCGACGTCGCAAAGATGAGGAGGGCAACGACCGCGAGCGTGAGCGTCAGGAGCCAGACCCGGAACGCCGGGACCGCGGATGGACCGTGCCCAAGGTAGCGGCGTACGCGGGCAAGCGCGGAACCGTCCGGCTCCGGTTTCAAGGCGTCCGGCGCGTCGGCTGCTGTGGCCATATGGTCGGAATCCGTCCAGGGTTCAGCGGGTACGAGTGTTGTACCGTCCGGGCCGGTCGAGGTCGGTGAGCCGAAAGTACTGCCGGATGCAGGACTTCCTGCGATGGCCGCGCGACCGTCGCTGCCGCGGCTGTGACCCCCGGACTCCTGGCCGACGGGCTGCGCCGCGACGCTGTGCTAGCCTGTCGCCTCGCTGACCCGTCGCGCGCGTTTGCCGCGCGCCCGTCGCAGCGAGCCACCGTCACGCCGAGTGCACCCAGCGAGCCCAGCCCCGATGCCCGATACCTCCACCCGTCCGCGCACCCTCGTCGAGAAGATCTGGGATGAGCATCTCGTTGCCGAGGAGCCAGGTGCGCCGAGCATCCTCGCGATCGACCTCCACCTCGTCCACGAGGTCACGAGCCCCCAGGCGTTCACCGGCCTGCGGGCTCGCGGTCTCACCGTTCGCCATCCAGAGCGGACGGTCGCGACCGCGGACCACTCGATCCCGACCCATGATCGGAGCCTGCCGATCCTCGACTCGATGGCCGCGGCGCAGGTCGCGCAGCTCGAGGCGAACTGCGCGGAGTTCGGCATCCCGCTCCACGGCATCGGGTCGCCGAGCCAGGGGATCGTCCACGTCATCGGCCCGCAACTGGGGCTGACGCAGCCCGGCATGACGATCGTCTGCGGCGACAGCCACACGAGCACCCACGGCGCGTTCGGCGCGCTTGCGTTCGGGATCGGGACGAGCGAGGTGGAGATGGTGCTCGCCACCCAGTGCCTGCTCCAGCGGCGCCCGAAGACCTATGAGGTCCGCGTCGACGGCCGGCTCGAACCAGGCGTCAGCTCGAAGGACATCATCCTCGCCCTCATCGCCCGGATCGGCGTCGCCGGCGGCACGGGCCACGTCTTCGAATACACCGGCGAGGCCATCCGCGCGCTGACCATGGAACAGCGGATGACGATCTGCAACATGAGCATCGAGGGTGGCGCGCGAGCCGGGCTGATCGCGCCAGACGACACGACGTTCGAGTACCTGCACGGCCGGCGGCACGCACCACAGGGCGACGCGTGGGACGCCGCGGTCGAGCGATGGCGGGCGCTGCCTACCGACGGCGGCGCGACCTACGACCGAGCCATCACGATCGACGCCGCGGCCCTCGAGCCGATGGTCACGTACGGCACGAACCCCGGGATGGGGATCCCGATCACGTCGCGCGTCCCCTCGCCGGAGGAGCAGTCGGATCCGGGCCAGCGCCGAGCGCTAGAGCGGGCACTCGAGTACATGGACCTGCGCCCGGGTCAGGAGATCCTCGGTCAGAAGGTCGACGTCGTCTTCATCGGCTCGTGCACCAATGGCCGGATCAGCGACCTCCGTCTCGCGGCCTCGGTCCTTCGCGACCGGCATGTCGCGGACGGTGTGCGGGTCATGGTCGTCCCCGGTTCGGACGAGGTGAAGCGCGAGGCGGAGCGCGAGGGCCTGGCAGACGTCTTCCGCGCCGCGGGCGCCGAGTGGCGCGAGGCCGGCTGCTCGATGTGCATCGCGATGAACGGAGACCAGTTGGCGCCCGGGCAGTACGCGATCAGCACCTCGAACCGCAACTTCGAGGGTCGCCAGGGCAAGGGTGGCCGGACCCTCCTCGCCTCGCCGCTGACCGCAGCCGCATCGGCGATCGCGGGCGTCGTGAGCGACCCCCGTCGCCTGCCGGGCGTCGAGGCGCTCGCCGTCGTCGGGGGTCGGTGACCGTGGCGGAACCGTACGCCGCGTTCACGTCGAAGGTCGTCCCACTCCCCGCCGAGAACATCGACACCGACCAGATCGTCCCGGCGCGCTACCTCAAGGTCACCGACAAGCTGGGCCTCGCCGAGGCGCTCTTCCGCGACTGGCGGTTCAACGAGAATGGATCGCTGCGGGAGCCGCGGTTCGTCCTCGATCGGCCGGAGATGGCCGGCCGCCAAATCCTCCTCGCCGGGGACAACTTCGGGGCGGGATCCTCGCGCGAACACGCCCCATGGGCACTGACGTCGTGGGGCATCCGGGCGATCCTGTCGACGGGATTTGCCGACATCTTTCGGAGCAACTCCCTGAAGAACGGGGTGTTGCCGATCGTCGTCGACAGGGCGCGCCACGAGGCGCTGTTCGACCTCGTCGCGACCGATCCCGAGGCCGAGCTCGCTGTCGACCTCGAGGCGCAGACGGTGTCGCTTCCCGGCGGTGAGACGTTCGCGTTCGACGTCGACCCGTTCGCCCGGCTGATGCTGCTCGCGGGCACCGACGAGATGGGCTACCTGCTTCGGCACGACCCAGAGATCGCGACCTGGGAGACGAACCACGCGGCACGGGTCGATTCCCGCCTTTCCGCCGTCGGCTGAGCGCCGTCGGAACCCGTCGCGGACGCGCGTCGTCTCCGCCGGCATGACCACCATCCGCGGTCTCGCTGCCACCTTCATCGTTTTCGCCCTTGTCGCGGCCGGCTGCAGTGCCGCCGCGGGTAGCCCGCCTCCCAGCGTCGCTCCCTCGTCATCGACGACTTCACCGGCCGCGACGATGCCGGATGACCCCGTGGCGGCCGACCCGCAAAGCCCGGCACCCGGCGGCGGGGATCCAGCGCCAGGCCAGCCAACGCTCGTCCTCCCGAAGCCCGGCCAGAAGAACGTCCATCCCGTGGGGATCGAACAGATCGAGGCTCGGGTTGCCGGACGCCATGTCGTCCTCAACGCGCGATGGTGGAGCGGCGTCGAGCCCTGCTCGGTCCTCGATTCGGTTGCCGTCAAGCAGGACGGCCGGACGTTCACGATCTCCGTCCGCGAGGGCAGTGGGGCCGACGGCGTCGCGTGCATCGATATCGCGATGTTGAAGGCGACCCCGATCGACCTCGGCGACCTCGACCCGGGCACCTACACGATAGTTGCCGGCGACGGCGGCCAGGCGCCACCGATCACGGTGACCGTCGGCTGATCGACGCGGTCGCGACGCCACTCTGAGGCGGCGCCGTCGGGGGCCGGCGTCCCGTCACGGTCGCTGTGCGACGATCCGCCGGTGAACCTGTTCGACGCCGCGGCGATCGTCCTGCTCGTCGTCGCGGTCGTACTCGGGTTCCGGTCCGGAGCGCTTCCCCAGATCGGCGGGCTGGGCGGCGCGATCCTCGGCGGCGCCGTCGCGGTCCTCGCGCTCCCGCTCGCCGAGAACCTCCTCCGGCCCCTCGGCCCGTCGACACGCGCCATCGCGGTCGTCGTCTGGCTGCTGCTCGCGGTCGGCGTGGGCGAAGGCATCGGGTCTGCCGTGGGTCGGGCGGCGGCGCGCCGACTCGACAGCGGCTTCCTGGGGCGGCTCGACCGCGTTGCGGGGGCGGTCGTCGGCGCCGCGCAGGCGGTCCTGATCGTCTGGCTCGCCGGCGGCCTCCTCGCCGCGGGTCCACTCCCGCGCCTTTCGAGCCAGGCCCAGTCGTCGACAAGCGTTCGTGTGCTGTCCGCGGTTCTCCCGCCGCCGACCCGGATCGCGGTCGAGCTCGGGCGGCTGCTCGACGCCTCCGGGCTGCCGGAGGTCTTCGTCGGACTCGAACCCATCCCCGCTCCACCCGTCGACGTCCCGGACGACCCGCGCGCGCGAGCGATCGCACGGGACGCGCAGGGCAGCGTCGTGAAGGTCACCGCGGAGACGTGCGGCGCGATCTCGACGGGGACGGGCTTCGCGATTGCGCGCGACTACGTCGTCACGAACGCGCACGTCGTGGCCGGGAGCGGCACCGTGCGCGTGTCGCTCGGCGGGAACCTTCACGACGCCTCGCCGGTCCTCTTCGACCCGCAGCTGGACGTGTCGCTCCTGTGGGTGCCGACGCTCGGAGCGCGGCCGCTGACGTTTGCGGCGAGCGACCCCGGGCGCGGGGACGGCGGGGCGGCGATCGGCTTCCCGGCCGGTGGGTCGCTCGCCGTCATCCCCGTCGCCGTCGCCGGGCGCTACGACGCGCAGGGCCGCGACATCTACGGCGACGAGCGCGTCGACCGCTCGATCCTCGAGCTGCGCGCGGCGATCGAGCGAGGCGACAGTGGCGGGCCCGTGATCCTCACCGACGGCACCGTCGGTGGCGTGGTTTTCGCGGAGTCGCGGGCCGAGGAGGACGTCGGGTACGCCCTGTCGCCGACGTCGGTCGCGATCCGCGTCCAGCCGTCGATCGGCCGCACGAGCGACGTGGACACAGGCGACTGCATCCGGTAGGCGGTCGCAGGGCGCGGTGCGCTCGCCCGCCTACACTTCGCGAACGCGATCGAGGCACGGACGACATCGATGACGGACATCAAGCTCCCCTACGGCCAGCCGACCGACCCCGCGAAGCGCCATTCGGCGGCGCTCACCGACGGGCCCGATCGCGCCGCCGCGCGCGCGATGCTCAAGGCGGTCGGCTTCACGGACCAGGACCTCGCCAAGCCCCTCGTCGGCGTCGCGACGACCTGGATCGAGACGATGCCGTGCAACTACAACCAGCGCCGCCTCGCGGAGCACGTCAAGAACGGCATCAGGGCGGCCGGCGGAACGCCAATGGAGTTCAACACGATCGCCGTGTCGGACGGCGTGTCGATGGGCACCGAGGGGATGAAGGCGTCGCTCATCAGCCGCGAGGTCATCGCGGACTCGATCGAGCTCGTCGTCCGCGGCCATCTCCTCGACGGCGTCGTCTGCCTCGTCGGCTGCGACAAGACGATCCCCGCTGCCGCCATGGCACTCGGCAGGCTCGACGTCCCGGGGCTGGTGCTCTACAACGGGACGATCTACCCGGGTGTCTACAAGGGCAAGCGGAACGCCACCGTCGTCACGGTCTTCGAAGCGATCGGGGCGTACCGCGCGGGCAAGATCTCGCTCGAGGAGCTCTACGAGGTCGAGAACGCGGCCTGCCCCGGCGCGGGCGCGTGCGGCGGGCAGTTCACCGCCAACACGATGAGCACGGTGATGGAGTTCCTCGGGCTGTCGCCCGGGGGCCTGAACGGGATCCCCGCGGAAGATCCAGCGAAGGACGAGGCCGCCCATCGCTGCGGCGAGCTCGTCATGGACCTCGTCCGGCGCGATGTCCGGCCGTCGACGTTCGTCACCCGGCCGTCGATCGACAACGCCATCGCCTCGATCGCCGCGACCGGCGGCTCGACGAACGGCGTCCTCCACCTGCTCGCGATCGCCCATGAGTTCGGGCTTCCGCTGACGATCGACGAGTTCGGCGAGATCGCCGATCGGACCCCGATCGTCGCCGACATGGCGCCCGCGGGTCCATTCACCGCGACCGACATCTACGAGGCCGGTGGCGTGGCCCTCGTCGCGCGCGAGCTCCTGAAGCGCAACCTGATCGACGGGTCGACGCCGAACGTCGACGGCCGAACGGCGGCGGAAATCGCCGCGGCCGTTGTCGAGACACCGGGCCAGGCCGTCGTCGTCCCGATCGAGCGCCCGATCAAGCCGGTCGGCGGGCTCTCGATTCTCCATGGCACGCTGGCACCCGAGGGCTGCGTCGTGAAGCTCGCCGGCCACGAGCGCCGCCAGCACCGCGGTCCCGCCCGCGTCTTCGACTCCGAGACGGCCTGCTACGAGGCCGTCCGCGCCCAGCGGATCAAGGCCGGCGACGTCGTCGTCATCCGCTACGAAGGACCGGTCGGTGGACCCGGGATGCAGGAGATGCTGAGCGTCACGGGCGCGCTCGTCGGCGAGGGGCTGGGCGACTCGGTCGCGCTGCTCACCGATGGGCGGTTCAGCGGCGGGACCCACGGCCTGATGATCGGGCACGTCGCGCCCGAAGCGGCCCTCGGCGGTCCGATCGCCGTCGTCGAGGAAGGCGACGAGATCGTCATCGACGTCGACCGCGGCGCGCTCGACCTGGATGTCGACGCGGCCGAGGTGCGGCGACGGCTCGAGAGCTGGACGGCGCCGCGGCCGCGGTACGCCGGCGGCGTGATGGCGAAGTACGCCGCTCTCGTCAGCTCCGCGTCGCGCGGCGCGGTCACGACCGGCGACCGACTGGCCGAGCGGATCGCGGAACGCGTGCCGGCAGGACGTTGACCGGCCAGATCCGGATCGGGTTCAAGACCTCGCCGCAGGCCGTCGACTGGGCGACGCTCGACGCGACGTGGGCACTCGCGGGCGAGCTCGGCGTATTCGATTCGGCATGGATGAACGACCACCTGACTGATCCCGGCCGGGACCGCGGCGGGTCGAGCTTCGAGGCGATCACCGTCATGGCGGCACTCGCCCATCACGTGCCCGGGCTGTGGCTCGGTCACGGCGTGCTTTCGGCGACGTTTCGTCACCCCGCCGTCCTGGCGAAGCAGGCGACCGTCATGGACCACGTCACCGGCGGGCGGTTCATCGTCGGGCTCGGCGCGGGCTGGCACGATGGCGAGCACGAGTCGTTCGCGATCGAGCTGCCACCGATGAAGGAACGCTTCGACCGCTTCGAGTCGCAGATCCACGTGCTGCGTGCGCTGTTCTCGGCGGAGGCCTCGCGGCCGCCCGGCGTCACCCGGCAGGACCGGTTCTACCCGCTGGTCGAGGCCACGAACGAGCCGCCACCGATCCGCGCGGGCGGGCCGGCCCTGTGGCTTGGTGGGCAGAAGCGCCGGGGGCTGACGCTCGCCGCGGACCTCGCCGATGGCTGGCTGCTCCCCGCGAGCCCCGACGAGGGGCTCGACCAGTTCGTCGAGCGGCGCGGCGCGCTGCTGCGGCGGATGGAGGAGACGCGGCGCGATCCCGCGACGTTCTCGTTCGGTGCGCAGATCGCCACCGGCGACACGCCGCGCGAACGGTCCGTGGCGCTCGACGCTGCACGCGCATTCGTGAACGCAGGAGCGACGGACATCGTCCTCGGCATTCCGGCCCGCCTGGGACCCGACGGGCTGGTCCTCGTCGCCCGCGAGATCGTCGCGGCGCTTCGGGAGTCGACGGGCTGACGCGCGGACGTCCGGGGCTGCCAGCTTGCGGCAAGATGAAGCGATGACCGACGGCGAAACTCGCGAGGACGAGGCCGAGCGCCGGCCGCCGCTGCCGCCCGACCCCGAGGCATACGACTCGCCTCGTGCGGCGGCGGCGCGTGCACGCGGGCTCTCGGCGCCATACATCGCCGGCGGCCGCGACCCGGACCCGGAGCGTGGAGTCGGCGAGGAGCGGTTCTACGGCCGGATCCTCATCGCCATGGTCGCGATCATCGTGCTCGCCGGTTTCGTCCTCGGGATCGTCGCCGTGCTCCTGAACCTGCCCGGCACGGAGTGACCGCGCTCG
>DATFPL010000075.1:0-9131 GCA_035264845.1 Candidatus Limnocylindrales bacterium
CCGGCGCGGCGAGGGCGACGGCCGCCGATATCGATCCGTTCGCCGCGGCCGCGATCGAGGTCAATGCGCGCGCAAACGGCTGCCGCGTGACGATCGTTCGCCGTGACATCCTCGACGAGGAGCCGCCCGACGTCGACGTCGTCCTCGCGGGCGACTGCTGGTACGAGGCGCGGCTCGCCGCGCGCGTCACGCCCTGGCTGAAGCGCGTCCGCGACAGTGGAATCGACGTCCTCGTCGGCGATCCGGGCCGCCGCTACCTGCCTGTCGAGGACCTCGTCGAGCTCGCGACCTACGACGCGAGGACGACATCCGAGCTCGAGGACATCGAGTGCAGGCAGGCGCGGGTCTACGCGCTGCGGCCCGCCGCCCCGTAGCCGTCCGCCATTGCGTGCCAGCGCGCGGGCGGTGTCCATTTCCGCGTGCGACGCGCGGTTCACGCCTTGTCGGCGGACGGCTCAGCGTCCCTCGACCCGGTCGAGCACGAAGACGGGAATCTCGCGCTCGGTCTTCTGCTGGTATTTCGCGTAGTCCGGGTACGCCTCGACCGCCCGGTCCCACCACTCGCGCTTCTCGTCGCCGCGGACCTCGCGCGCGACGTAATCCCGTTTCACTGCACCGTCCTGCAGCTCGACGCGCGGATTCTTCTTCAGGTTGTGGTACCAGACGGGGTGCTTCGGCGCGCCGCCGAGCGAGGCGACGACGGCATAGCGGCCGTCGTGCTCGACACGCATGAGCGCCGTCTTGCGCAGCTTGCCCGTCTTGGCTCCGATCGAGGTCAGCACGATGACCGGCATGCCACGGAGGTCGCGTGCCTCCTCGCCGTTGGTCGCCTCGTACCGCTCGGCCTGCTTGCGTGCCCAGCCCGCGGTGCTAGGTGCGTACTCTCCCTCGAGTGGCATCCCGGTTCTCCTTCAGCTGACGGGTCGTGCGGACCGTTCGAGCCACGCCCGGATCGCGGGCTCGTGCTCGTCGCGGAGGTGGCTGAACCAGTCGACCTCGAGCAGCGGTTCGTCGACGCCCGGCAGCGCTCCCGGGTTTCGGAGTACGTCGTCCGGAAGAGCGGAGATCGCCGCAGCGAGTCGGTCGAACGAGCCGTCGTAGTCCGCCAGGACGTCGTCGAGGGATCGCGTCGAGTCACGCTCGCGGATCCAGTCGTTGATGCGGTCATCGTCCTCGAGCTCGGCGGGCCACGGGTCGGGTGGCGGCGGCTCGCGGCGCCCGACGGCCTCGAGCTGCGCTACTCGGCGGTTGCGCCACCCCGCGAGATGGCCCGCGACGTCCTTGAACGTCCACGCGCCCATTGGTCCGGGCTCGTTCATCCGATCGCGGCCCACCGCGTCGACGAGCGCGCGCCAGCCGCGCTGCTCGGCATGCGTTTGTTCGATCAACTCGTCGCGAGATGCTGCCGCCATCGGTCCTCCTGTCGAACCTCGCCTGTCGTCGGTATCGTTGTCGTCGCCCGTAACCTACCGCGGGTCGCCGCTCGAGGTAGCCGACCTCCGGATGAACGTGACGATCGCCGCCGCACGGCCCGATTCCCCCGACGTTGCGCGGCTCGTCGAGGAGCTCGAGGCGGAGCTCGCAGCGTCCTACCCGGCGACCAGCCGGCACGGCTTCAGCGTCGAGCGCCTCGTCACCGACGGCGTCGACTTCTTCGTTCTCCGGGTCGACGGCGAGCCGGCGGGCTGCGGGGGGATCCTGTTCGTCGATAACGAGTTCGGCGAGCTGAAGCGGATGTACGTCCGTCCCGAGTTTCGCGGCACCGGGCTCGGGCGCGGCCTCCTCGTTCACCTCGCCTCGCATGCCCGGTCGCGCGGGATCACACTGCTGCGGCTCGAGACCGGGCACCAGTCGGCTGCGGCGCTCGGGCTCTATGAGCGGTTCGGATTCCGGCGCATCCCGCCGTTCCCGCCATACGTCCCCGACCCGCTGACGCTCTGCATGGAGATGCGCCTCGAATGAGAGTGCCGCGGCAGGCGCCCGTCGCTCCGCGCCGGTAGAGTCGCCTCGATGACCCGAGCACGCCGGCGGCCGTCAGCCGCCGATCTCGGACCGCTCGGTGAAGACCGCGGCGACGATGAGCGACCCGAGGAGCCAGACGCCGACGAGAAGCATCGCCGTGTTGGGATCCAGCGACGCCGCCTGCTGGCCGCGACCCTCGAATGCCGAACCGGTTGCGACCACGGCGTTGGCGACGTGGAACGGGAGGTACTTGACGATGTCGGGCAGGAAGATCGTCGCGAACTGCTCGCCGAAGTAGAGGGCGATCCCCGCGCCGATCCCCGCCAGCTGGCTGCGGGCGACGGTCGCGATCGCGAACCCGAGCGCGCCTTCCTCGACGATCGCGATCGCGCCGCGAAGGAACTGCTCGGGCAGGCGGCGCAGCGTCTCCGCGTCGTCGAGCCCGGTCGTCGGAACGCCCGCCAGCCTGCCGCCGACGAGGGCCGCGACGACGCCGATCAGGAACGACGCCAGGAGCCCGATCGCGATGACGGCGGCGATCGAGGCGAACGACAGCAGCATGTAGCGGCTGCGGCTCTCGCCGCGCGCGACGGCGTTCTTGAGCGTCCCCCACGTCCATTCCGAGCCCGCGATCGACGCGCCGTAGATGACCGCGAACAGGCCGCCGAGGCCAAGGAGGAACGCGAGGATCGCGTCGTAGGCCGCGGGAAATGTGACGAGCGTCAGCGCCGCGGCCCGCTGGGTGACGCTCGCGCCGGCGCGGTTCGCCGTTCCGCCGACGGCAACGAGGATCAGCGCGAGGAGCCCGCTCAGGAGCGCGAACGTCAGCCACGTCGCCAGGCGGCGGAAGAGCTTCCGGAGCCCGGACGCGAAGAGCCTCATGACGGCGTCTCGGCGCTTCGATCTGTCCGCGTGCCCGCGCCTGCCGCACCGAAGCTGGCCGCCATGCCCGGCTCATGGGACCCGCCCGTCAGCTCGAGGAACAGCATCTCCAGGTCATTGCCCGACTCCAGCCCGATCGCCCAGATCCCCGCCCCGCCGAGCGCCCGGTTCACGTCCGCGGTCCCGAGCACTGTCGAGTTGATGGAGATCCAGCCTTCGTCGTCGGCGCTCGCCCGTACGTCGTCGGGCCCCGCCAGCGAGGCCAGGACCGTCGTCGCTCGCTCGACATCGTCGGCGACGACGCGCACGCGGATAAGTCCCTCGGCGTTGAGCAGGTCGCTCATCCGTCCCTCGCGGACGAGCTTGCCGGCCGCGATGATGCCCACGACGTCGGCCATCTGCTGGACCTCCGCGAGGAGATGGCTCGACACGAGGACTGTCTTGCCCAGCGCCGCCAGACGCCGCAGCGTCTCCCGCATGGCGACGATGCCCGCTGGGTCGAGCCCGTTTGCGGGCTCGTCGAGGAGCAGCAGCGTGGGGTCGCTGAGGAGCGCGCCTGCGATCCCGAGGCGCTGCTTCATCCCGAGCGAATAGCCCGAGACCTTGTCGCCCGCGCGTTCGCGCAGCCCGACGAGCTCGAGGAGCTCCTCGATGCGCCCGGGCCCGACCGGTGCGCCGCTAGCGGCGAGCTCGCGGAGGTTCCGGCGACCGGACAGGAACGGGTAGAACGCGGGCGATTCGATGAGCGCGCCGACCTCGAACAACCGGCGCCGATCGCCGCGCCCGAACGGTCGGCCCAGGATCTCGATCGTTCCCGCGTCGGGGTGGATCAGGCCGGTGAGCAGCCGCATCGTCGTCGTCTTCCCGGCCCCGTTCGGTCCGAGAAAGCCGTAGACGACGCCGGTCGGTACGGCGAGGTCGAGGCCCGCGAGCGCGGGGCGCGAGCCGTAGCTCTTGCGGAGGTCGTGGGTCGCCAGGGCGTAGTCGCCCGAAGAGCCGTTGGTCACACGCGGAGGGTACTGTCCCCGGCTTCGCGCTAGCCTTTCGGCATGACGATCTCGATGACAGCGGACCGGCTCGTCGGGCTGACGGCCGACTTCCCGACGCGGCCCATGCCCCCGGCGTTGCGCGGGGCGCGGTCCGACGTGCTCGCCGCGGCGCGCGAGCTCGCGTCGATCGCAGACGATCGCCTGACGGTTCCGTGGACGTGGAGAGGCGGCAGCGAGGAGGAGCTCCGGTATGGCTTCTATCGCATCGCTGAGTCCTTCGAGCTTGCCTCGATCGAGGCCGCGGACGCGCTTCGGGCAAACGGCATCGTCCGTGGCCGCGCCGGGGACCTGATCGCACCCGCGACGGCGGCCCGCTGGGATCTCGGCGGCCTGCTCGAAACGCTGACGCCGTCCGACTGGGACGCGGATCCGGGGGGCGGCGAGTGGTCGATCCGGCAGACGATCGGCCACGTCGTCTCGTCGCAGCGCGGATACGGCGTGGGCACGGCGTGGTGGGCATCGCAGCGCTTCCGCGCCGACGATCCCGCGCTGCCACGAGCGACGCCGGATGAGCTCAGGGAGGGGCTGCCGAGCGAGGAGGACGACGCGCTCGGCACGCCGGCCGAGATCCGCGAGCGTCTCGACGAGTTGCTCGACCTGTCGGCGGAGCGACTGGCGGCGCTCGACGCGGACCGGCTGGCCGCGGGAGGCAGATGGTCCGGGTTCCCGGTCGACGTTGCGTTCCGGCTCGGGCGCTGGTCGTCGCACATGCGGGAGCACACGATCCAGGTGGAGAAGACGCTCGTCCTGCTCCGTCGGAATCCAACTGAGGTTCAGCGGCTCGTCCGCCTCGTCCTCGCGGCGTGGGGCCGTGCGGAGGCCGTCGTCTATGGCGCCGCCGACGCGGACGCTGCGATCGCGATCCTTGCGGACGCTGCCGCGGGCGCTCGCGCGACCGCGGCGGAGGTCGTCGCCACCGCCGCGGTCTAGAGGGGAGCTACGCCTCGACGGGGACGGGATAGACCTCCGTCGCGGGGTGGCCGGCTCGCTCGTGGATCTTCCGTACGGCGTCGGCATTCGGCGCCTCAGAGACGCACCAGACCATGCCGGATTCGGGGTCGCCCCACGCGTGCTGGAAGTCGACGCCCTCGTCGGCCTGGATCGCGAGGTCGGCCCGGTGCGCCTCGAGGAGCGCTTCTGGCGTCACGCCCTCCATACCGTGGTGGACGTCCATGAATTTCGGCATTCCGTCGCGCCTCCTGCTCGAGCTCCCCCGAAAGCCGGGATCGTACAACCGGCGGACTCGCACCGACGCCGCTTGCGCTACCGACCGGGCGCGATCATGACCTTCATCTCGTCTGATGCCTTGGGACGACCGAGGATCGCCGCGACGTCGTCGAGCGTTGCCACGGCGCTGAGAAGCGGTCGAACCTTGACCCGCCCCGACGCGATCAGGTCGCGCGCCTGCTGGAACGTGTAGTTGATCGCCATCGAGCCGAGGATCTCCCAGTCCTGGTGGTAGACCTCGAACGGGTTGACCCGAACCTCCGTCCCCGGCGGCGCGACGCCGAACAGCATGATTCGCGCGTTCGGGGCCGCGAACGCGAACATCCCCTCGATAACCGGGCCGAGCCCCGTGCAGTCGATGACGAGGTCGTACTTCCGTCCGTGCGCCCGCTTCTGGAGCTGTGCCTCCAGATCCGGTGACGTCTGCAACGTCGCCCCGGCGCCCATCTCGCGCGCGACCACGAGCTTCTGCGCCGCGACGTCGACGACGACGATGTCGGAGACGGGGCTCAGCGCGAGCATCTGCGTCATCAGGCACCCGATCGGCCCCGCGCCGAAGACGAGCGCCCGGTCGCCCGGCCGGATCCTCAGCCGCTCGATGCCCCAGACGACGCACGCGAGTGGCTCCGTGAACGCCGCGTCCTCGAGCGACTCGTGGTCCTCGACGCGATAGACGTTCCTCGCCGGCACCCGGACGTACTCCGCGAGGCCGCCGGCGGTCGTGTCGCCGATCGCGCCCCACGCGTCGCAGTGGTTGCCCTGCCGCCGCAGGCAGTGGTAACAGCGGCCGCAGTAGAGCGTCGGGTCGACGGTGACGCGGTCCCCCTCGCGCCACGTCCCGGCGTCCGAGCCGACCGCCGAGATGGTGCCGCTGAGCTCGTGGCCGTTCGTGATCGGATACGTCGACAGGAAGCTGCCGCGGAAGATGTGGTAATCGGTGCCGCAGATGCCGACGAAGGCCGGGCTGATGACGACCTCGCCGCGGCCAGGGTCGGGGACCGCCACGTCGCGGACCTCGCCCGCGTTCGGGGCGGTGATGGTGAAGGCGCGCATCGCGAGTGCTCCTCGTGTCGCAGCTGAGCGTACCGAACGGCGGCGGTTGCGTTCGCGTCGTCGCCGGATATCCTCCGCACACTCGTCGCGGGCGGGGGGAGGGGACGATGGAGGGATCGCGCTGGAAGTAGTGCCGCTCGCCACCCGAGCCTACGGCCGCGCGCTGGCATGAACGAGGCCCGCTACCGCGAGGCAGAGCGCCGGCTGTGGAGCTCGCACGGCGTAACGCCGATCGAACGACGCATCCACCTGGCGCGGAACCGCGTCACGGTTCGGATCCAGGAAGTGGGCGATGGACCACCGGTTGTTTTCGTCCACGGCGCAAACACGAGCGGGGTGAGCTGGGCGTCGCTGACCGCGCGACTTGCCGCGTTTCGCTGCATCGTCGTCGATCGTCCGGGGACCGGTCTGAGCGACGCGCTGTCGGACCGGCTCGATGCTCGTCGCATGGCGTCCTTCGCGGACACGTTCGTCGCCGACGTGTTCGACGCCCTTGGTCTGCATTCAGGAGACGTTGTCGCCACGTCGCTCGGGGGGTACATCGCCCTCCGAAGCGCGGCCGCCTTCCCGGACCGGGTGCGACGGATGGTCCAGTTCAGCTGGCCCGTCGGCGCTCCGATCGCCTGGCTGCCGTCATTCATGCGGGTCATGAGCGTGCCGGGCGTCGGGCGGGCGATCGCTTCGATCCCGCCAAGCGACCGCACCGTCAGGACGACGTTCCGACGCATCGGCCATGGACCGAGCCTCGACGCCGGGCGGATCACGAAGGAAGACATCGCGGCGTACCTCGCCCTCCTTCGTGACACGGACACGATGCGGAACGAGCTCGGGCCGGCGCGCGTGTTCGTATCCGCGCGCCGTGGCCTGAACCGGATGCTGCTCCCGGACGCCACGCTCGCGCTGGTCACCGCGCCGACGCTGTTCCTGTGGGGCGAGAACGACCCGTTCGGTGGGCCACAAACAGCCCGCGATCTGGTCAAGCGGCTGCCGAACGCGACCCTCGAGATCCTGCCGGGCGCGGGACACGCCCCGTGGCTCGACGATGTGGACGGGTGCGCCGCAAGCGTTGCCGGCTTTCTCGCGTCCATACCCCGCGCACGAGACCGGACCGTGGGCGTCGATATCGCGTAACGGCGCGACACGCGATGGAAGACGCCGATCGTGCGGAATCGTGACGATCGCTGACGCAGGGCTCCGGTAACGTCCCGACGTGCCACCGATACCCACCCGGATCTCCGCCGCTGCGGCGCGCCGAATTGCCCTCGCCGCGCAAGGGTTCGCGACACCACGGCCCACACGGAGCGTCGGCCGTCGACAGATCGGCCGCCTCGCGGACCTGCTGGCTTTGTTTCAGATCGACTCGGTGAACGTGCTCGTCCGCGCTCACGAGCTGCCCGCATTCGCGCGGCTAGGTCCGTATCGCCGTGCACTCATCAGTGAGATGACGGAGCGACACCGCGACCTGTTCGAGTACTGGGGCCATGCGGCGTGCCTGATGCCGACGCGCAACCAGCCGCTGTTTCGATGGCGCATGCAGAAGCACATGGACGAGAACCACGGACGCCGAATGGACCGTATCGAGCGCGACCGACCGGGCTACTTCGGCGCGGTCCTCGACGAGGTTCGCCGTCGCGGGCCGCTTGCAGCATCGGACGTGACCGACGGCGGAACCGCAAAGGGACCCTGGTGGGGCTGGGCCGACGGCAAGTCCGTCCTCGAGTACCTGTTCTGGGCCGGCGAGCTCAGTGTCGCCGGTCGCCGATCTGGGTTCGAGCGGGTCTACGACCTGACCGAGCGCGTCATCCCGGCACGCATCCTCGCGTTGCCGACGCCGCCGATGAATGATGCCTACCGCGAGCTCGTCCGGCTCGTCACGCGGGCTCTCGGCGTCGCGACGCGTCGGGACATCGCGAACTACCTGTACCTGGGCTCGGCCCGAACCGCGGTTGCGATCACGGAGCTCGTCGAGTCGGGCGACCTCGTCCCGGTCGCCGTCGAGGGCTGGTCCGACAAGGCATGGCTGGCGTCGACGACGCGGACGCCTCGCCGCGTCGACGCGCGCGCGCTTCTCGCGCCGTTCGATTCGCTCGTCTTCGACCGTGCGCGGGTGGAGCGCCTGTTCGGGATGCGCTACCGGATCGAGATCTACACGCCCGCGCAGAGGCGGACGTACGGCTACTACGTGATGCCATTCCTGCTCGGCGACACGCTCGTCGCACGTGTAGATCTCAAGGCCGATCGCGCGCGATCGGCGCTGCTCGTCCAGGGCGCGCACGCGGAGCCCGGATTCGATCCCGCGACGGTCGCAGGCCCGCTTGTCGAGGAGCTGAAGCTGATGGCCGGGTGGCTCGAGCTCACGACGATCGAGGTCCGATCGAACGGCGACCTCGCAGCAGTCGTTGCGCGGTCACTGTGACGGGCGGCCAGCCCGGAGATACCGGACCGGGCGATCGAGCGGTGACCGCCGAGTTTCGCGACCAAGCGGCCTGCGGCCACGGTGGTCCACCGGCGATCTCTCTGATGTTGGGTCGACGCCGGCGGGCGCGTGACAGACTCTCGGCGTGCAACGTCAGCCGGCCTCGCCACTCCGCGTCGTCATCGCCGAGGACTCGATGCTCATTCGCGAGGGCATCGCCCGTCTCGTCGAGGAATCCGGCGGCAGCGTCGTCGCGAAGGTCGGCGACGGCGGCGCGTTCGTCGAGGCCGTCGAAGTGCATCGGCCGGACGTCTCGGTCGTCGATGTCCGAATGCCACCCAGCCAGCGCGACGAGGGCCTGCGCGCCGCGATCGAGGCTCGCCGCCGCGTCCCCGGCACGCCCATCCTCGTCCTCAGCCAGTACGTCGAGCGGCAGTACGCGACGGAGCTCCTCGCCGACGGCGCCGGCGGGGTCGGGTACCTGCTCAAGGATCGCGTCGGGGACATCCCGGAGTTCATGGACGCGCTCCGTCGCGTCGCCC
>DATFPL010000076.1:0-16337 GCA_035264845.1 Candidatus Limnocylindrales bacterium
CTTCGCCATCGCTGCGACCTGCCGGGCCGCCATCACGACGTTGGGGTTGTTCGGCAGCAGGAGGATCTCCGCCGCGTCGATCGCATCGAGGGCGCGCATGAGCTCGCCGGTGCTCGGGTTCGCCGACTGCCCGCCGCGAACCACGGCCGCAACCCCGAAGTCACGAAAGATCGCGGCGAGGCCGTCACCGGGAGCGACCGCGACGACGGCGAGCGGCAGCGTCCCGGCGGGTGCAGCGGGCGGCGCGGGCACCGTGGCGACAGCCGCGGCGACCGCCACTGATGCCGTTGCCGACGCGGGTCGTGAGCCATTCGTCGACGGCGCCGGCGGCCCATCCGGAGTCGCCGTGTCGGCGGTGAACGCCGCGGCGCGCGTCTCGCGTACGTCGCGCGCCTGATTGTCGAGGTTCTCGACGCTGATCCTGCTCAGCGACCCGATGGAGAGGCCGTATCCAATGACTTCGTCCGGTCGCTCGCTGTGGACGTGCACCTTCGCCGCGCGCGCATCCCCGGCGACAAGCACCGACTCGCCGATCGACTCGAGATGGCGCCGAATCGCGTCCGTGTCGAGCGCGCCGGAGGCGGAGGCCTGGACGAGGAACATCGTCTCGTAGCCGAACCCTTCATCGGCGTTCGCCACGAGCGTCGACGCTTGAGCCGCAGCGCGGCCTTTGCCTCCCGCCGCCGGACGCTCCCCTGTCAGGTCGCGAAGCGCCCCCTGGAACAGCCGGAAGACACCCTGGCCGCCGGAGTCGACGACGCCGGCGTCGCGGAGAATCGGCAGCAGGCTCGGCGTCTTGGCGACGGCCTTCTCCGCGCCGTCGACCGTCGCGGCGAGGACGGCCTCGATGTCGTTGTTCCGCTCCGCCGCCGCGACGGCCGCGACCGAGGCTTCGCGGATCACGGTGAGGATCGTGCCCTCGACCGGCTTGGCGACTGCGCCGTATGCCGCGCTCGCTCCCTTCGTCAGCGCGTGGGCGAGATCGAGGCCGTTGAAGCGCCGCTTCCCGGCGAGCGCTTCCGACATGCCGCGGAAGATCTGGCTCGTGATGACGCCGGAGTTCCCCCGTGCCCCCATCAGCGCACCGAAGCTGATCGCGGCGGCGATCCGCTCGGCGGGCTGGTCGGCGACGTGCTCGGCCTCGTCGAGCGCGGCGCGGACGGTCGCGAACATGTTCGAGCCGGTGTCGCCGTCAGGGACCGGGTAGACATTGAGGCCGTTGATCTCGTCGACGTGGGCCTCGAGGTTGGCGACGGCGGCGCGGAACGCGCGGAGGAGGCCCGCGCCATCGCACGATCGTCGCGTCATCAGGCGACGTCCGTGCCGCTGTCGGCGAGGTCAGCGGTGGCGACGGGCTGCGGATCGCGGTGCGCCGGCAGGGGCGGCAGTCCGCCGGGGCTGTAGCGGAGCCCGCCAACGTGGATCGTCAGGCGGTCGATCTCGCGCCCCAGCGAGCGACGGACGGCGTACCGGACGGCCGAATCGACCTGACGCGCGACCTCCGCGACCGGCAGGCCATAGGCGACCGTGAGCCGGAGCTCGATCTGGAGCCCCGCACCGAGATGGAGCCGAAGGCCTGGCTGTGCGAGGCCGACGGCGGCAAGCAGCCGCTCGATCGGGCCGGCGGCGAACCCCGTGACGCCGTAGGAGCCCAGCGTGGCGCCGCGGACGACATCGGCGATGGCGCGCCGGGTGACGAGCGAGCGGCCGGGTGACGAGTCGGTGGGCACGCGGTCGAGGTCCTCCTCGCGGAACCACGGCGGGGCCGGGGGTCCGGCTGCGGGGCGGGCCGGCCGGGGTCGCGTGCTATAGTACCGCCCCGTTCGGGCCCCTCGCGGCTCCCCTTCCGCCCAACTCTCCGAGGACCATTCATGGCTCGCTCCTGCGCGATCTGCGGCAAGGTCTCGATGGCCGGGTACAACCCGCAGTCGGTCGGGATGAACCGCGTCCGGGCCCATCGTCGCTACCAGCCGAACCTCCAGCCGACGCTCGTCAACGTCAACGGCACCCCGGTCAAGCAGCTCGTCTGCACCCGCTGCCGCCGCACCATGACGAAGTCCGCGCGCTAGGCGCGCGTAAGGTTCGACCCCGCGGGACCCCGCCGCCCGGACCCGTCGACATCAGGCGCGCGATCCTGTGTCGAGCCAGATCGTCATCGGCCCGTCGTTGACGAGCTCGACCTCCATCTCCGCCCCGAACTGTCCCGTGGCGACGTCGACGCCGAGTGCCGTGAGCGCGGCCGCGAACCGCAGGTAGAGCCGCTCCGCGGGCTCGGCTGCCGCGGCGCCCGTGAATCCCGGTCTGCGCCCTCGACTCGTGTCCGCGAACAACGTGAACTGGCTCACCACGAGCGCGGCTCCCGCGACGTCGAGGAGCGACCGGTTCGTTCGACCCTCCTCGTCGCGGAAGATCCGGAGCTCCGCAACCTGTCTCGCCAGCGCGTCGGTCGTCGCGTCGTCGTCGAGCGGCCCGACGCCCAGCAGCACGACGAGCCCCCGCGAGATGCGCCCGACCGACCGAGCCTCGACGCGGACTTCCGCGCGCCTGACGCGCTGGAGCAGTGCGCGCACCGCTAGCGCGCCAGCAGCGCGGACGCGGCTCGCCATCCGCCCCCCAACAGCGCGAACCACGGCACGAGGAACAGCGGCGTCGCGCTGCCGCCCAGCCCACCGTTGGCCATGACCACGAGCGCGAACACCGCAACCGCCGCGATGACCAGACCCTGCCTGACCGCGCCGCGATCGACGTGGCGGCGCGGGACCCTGTCATCGGCGGGATCCGCGGAGAGCTCGTCGTCGGCGGCCCTGTCGATCGCGCGCCGGAACCACGACGGCGCGTGGATGACGCCCCAGTACGCCGCAGCCGCGTAGGCGAGACCGCCGACGATGTCGACGACGTAGTGATCGGCGAGGTAGACGATCGAGAACCAGACGCATGCGGAGTACGCGAGCATCAGCCAGCCGATGCGCCCGAACGAACGCCTTGCGAAGAGGAACGCCAGGAACGGATACCCCGCGTGCAGCGACGGGAATGCGGCGACCTGATTCGGGTTGATCTGGTAGACGGTGTAGCTGAAGAGGTAGCGGCCCTCGAACCCGAACAGCCGCGCGAGGTCCTGAAAGCCCTGGTCCTTCAGATAGGTGACGCCGGGCAGCAGGCCCTCCTTCGCTGCGTACCACGGCGGCGCGACGGGCAGCAGGAGATACGTGATGAAGCCGGCCATCGACAGGACGATGAGGGCCGCGACGTAGTCGTAGAACGCGCGCCGGCGGCGCAGCCAGAGAAAGAACGCGACTGCGATCGGCAGCGGAAAGTGGAGGAAATAGAAGACCGTCGCGACGACCGCGACGACGTCGACGCCGGTCGCCGGGTGGAGCGCCGCCTGGAGCGTGGCGGTCGGGACCTGTCCGCCGAACAACGTCCGCTCGATCGCGAGCACGTCTCCGACGTGCACGGCGAGCCCGAGATTGTCGGCGTAGCCGCGCATCAGCTCGTACGCGAAGAACAGGCCGATGAACGGGATCCAGTCGCGGAGGAACAGGCGGCCGCGCCCGACGATGACCGCGGCGAGCCCCAGCGCGACGAGCAGCACGTCGGGCGTGATCGAAACGCCACGGACGATCATGAGCGCGGACAGCACGACGATGTAGCCCGCCACGAGAGCGACCAGCAGCCGGTCGTTCCGCCGCCCGAGTGCGGGATCGACGGCGCCAACCGCTACGTCGCCGGACGCGTTGACGACGGCGGGCGTCGCGGCGTCGGGTGCGCCCACCTCGTCGGTCACGGCGTCGCCGGCGGCGTCACGCCGTTCTCACGGATGTAGGCCTCGCGCCATCGATCCGCGGCGGCGGCGTACTCGGCCCGTCGTGAGGCATGCCGCTCGATCGCCAGTTGCTCCGCGCTCATCGGGACGAGCAGCTCGTAATCCCGAATGCCGTCCGGGTTGAACTGCCCGTCCCCGCGGAGCATGAGGACCGGAATCCCGCCCGTCTCGATCTCGTCCATGAAGCGTCGAGCGAGATGCTTCGGCAGGCTGGCGAACCGCGACCACCTGTCTCGCGGGATGGGTGGCTTGCCGTCGTTGAGCTGGTACTGATAGCCCTCGTCGGCGAGCGCCCGGACGAGACGGATCTCGCGCCCCATGTCGTGGCCCTTGATCCACAGCGCCGAGCCGACGACGAGGATGTCGACACCCAGGCCGCCGACGAACTCGGCCGTCTCGCGGTTGATCCCGCCGTCGACCTGGACCTCACCGCCGACGGCCTTGTGGCTGAGCAGCTCACGGGCCGCGAGCAGCTTCTCGGCTGCCACCTCCTTCATGAACGACTGCCCGCCGAACCCCGGCTCGACCGTCATGACGAGGACGATGTCGAGCAGCTCGCGGTATGGCTCGAGCGCCGACAGCGGCGTCTTCGGCTTGACCGACAGGCCGGCGGCCCGGCCCGCCGCCCGGATGGCGTCGAGGGTCGGTCGGATCGGCTCGTCGATCTCGACGTGGATGGTGACCGAATCAGAGCCCGCGTCGAGGTACTCGTCGATGAACCTCCCCGGCTCCGAGACCATGAGATGTGCGTCGAGCGGCAGCTCCGTCCGCTTCCGGATCGCCTTGATCATCTTTGGCCCGAAGGTCAGATTCGGGACGAAGTGCGCGTCCATGACGTCGATGTGGATGCGGTCGGCGCCGGCGCGCTCCGCGCGCTTGACGGCGTACCCGAGGTTGGCGAAGTCCGCATCCAGGATGCTCGCCGCGACGCGTGCGCGGCCGTCGGCCACGCTACTCCCCCACTCCGACCGGCACCGGTTCGCGGCTTCGCTCGCCGCGTAGCGCCGCCGCGCTTTCGCGGACGATTCGCTCGCGGCGTCGGGAAACGGCGGCGGCGGCCGGCTCCCCCGCGCGTTCCGCGGCGAGCTGTCCGCAGGCGGCCCCGATGTCCTGGCCGCGATTGCGCCGGATCGTCGTCGAGATCCCGCTCGCGCGGAGGCGTGCCGCGAACTGTTCGATGACGCCCATCGGGCTCGCCGTCCACGGCGTGTGGGCGACGGGATTCATCGGGATGAGGTTGACGTGCGCATGATCGCCGGCCAGCAAGGCCGCGAGTGCCTCGGCGTCCTGCGGGGTGTCGTTGATCCCGGAGATCATCGTGACCTCGTACGTGATCCGCCGGCCCGTCGCGCGCGCATGGTCGCGCGCAGCGTCGACGACGTCCGCGACCGGCCACCGCCGGTTGAGCGGGACGAGGGCGTCGCGAAGTGAGTCGCGCGCCGCGTGAAGACTGACCGCCAGCGTGAACTGCGGCCCGAGCGCGGTGAGGCGGCGGATGCCCGGGACCACGCCGCTCGTCGACACCGTGACATGGCGCGCTCCCAGCCCCAACCGGGCGGGATCGGCCAGCGCCTGAACCGCGGCCAGGACGTTGTCGAGGTTCAGCAGCGGCTCGCCCATCCCCATGAACACGACGTTCGTGAGCCGCTGGCCGTTGTGCGCGAGGCTGCGGGCGGCGTGGCGGACCTGGTCGACGATCTCGGCGGTCTCGAGGTCGCGCGTGAAGCCGAGCTCGCCCGTCGCGCAGAACGGGCACCCGACGGCGCAGCCGGCCTGGCTCGAGATGCACAGCGTGTGGCGCTCGCGCTGCGCGCCCCGCGCCGGGTAATGCATCAGGACGGACTCGATGAGAGCGCCATCGGAGAGCCGGTGGAGCGCCTTCTCGGTCAGCCCCCCGTCCGCGGGGCGGACCTCCGTCGAGACGATCGTGTCGAAGCGGAACTCGCCATCGACCGCCTCGCGCACTGCCGCCGGCAGCGTTGCGATCGCCGCCGCGTCCGTCGCCACGCCACGCCACATCGCGTCCGCAACCTGGCGTGCGCGATAGGGCCGTTCGCCGCGCGCGACGAACCATGCCTCGAGCTCAGCGGGCGCGAGGCCCGAGAGCCCGCGACGTGTGTCGCGGGTCTGACCGATGACGGCAAGCTGCCGCCGTTGCGTGGGCGCGGTCATGTCGGGAACCGGTGCGAACGTGGACGACGGATTATCGCACCAGGCCCGGTCAACCCCGTCCCGGACCGGCGACCCCGCCGTCTGTGACCCAACTGTGACCCAAACCCCTTCGATCCGTTACGGACCCACCGCAGTGTCGTGAGCAGGGCGATCCGCCCTTCGCAGCGAGGATCGAGCGATGGAAACACCGGGATCGAAGCATCGTCCACTCCGTCGGCTGAGTCTCGTGATGACCGCGCTGGTCGCCGCGGGCGTCGTCCTCGGCACGGCCGCCTCGGCCGTCGCCGCCTCCAGTCCGGTCCGTCTCGAGGCGGGGCCGCAGACCGGCTACACGTTCGCCGCCGACGCGTCGATCCTCACCCGGAAGTCGGTCTCGCTCGCGAAGCCGGCCAACGTCGCAACCGACAGCCGGCGATGGATCGGCAGCCGCGGCGTCTACCTCCGGATCACGTCCGGAGTCCTGTCGGGCTATTACGTCCGCGAGTCGCCCGTCGCGTATGTCGTCGGTCGCGTCGTCACCGCGACGTACAGCACGCCGGCCCGTGTCTCGTTGCCCGCTGGTACGTACCTCGGCTACACGTTCGACACGAGCTGGAAGCTCGCGACCACGAAGAAGGCGACGGTTGCGTCGGCGTCGGCCGCCTCGACTTCACGCCGAGCGATGATCAACGGCCGTCCATACGCGGAGATCGTCGGCGGCACGTGGGCCGGCTACTGGATGCCGATCGTCGCGCCGACCGTCCTGACCGCCAACCGCATCTCGTGCGCGTCACCGGCGAAGGTCGCCGCGTCACCCAACCAGCTGTTCCGCGCGCTGCCGGCCGGCGCATCGGAGATCGCGCTCACCTTCGACATGGGCGGGCGCATCGATCCGGGCCTCGACATCGTGAGGCGCCTCATCGTCGACCGCGTCTGCACGACGTTCTTCCCGACCGGCGCGATGACAGCGACGACCCAGGGTCAGGCGATTCTCAGGCTGATCGGCTCGCATCCGGAGCTGTTCGAGCTCGGCAACCACACGAACCACCACTGCAACCTCCGCGACGGCGGCGGCGGCTCGCCGACGACGGCGGCGTGTCCGACATCGCCGCCGAGCGCGGCGTTCATCGCGGCCGAGCTGAAGGACGCCGCGACGATCCTGCGCAACGCGTCCGGGATGGAGCCGTCTCCGTACTGGCGGCCACCGTACGGGGCGTACAGCTCGGCGGTCCTGACCGCGGCGGCATCGGCGGGCTACACGAAGACGTTCATGTGGTCGATCGACGCGATCGACTGGCGCCCCGAGGCAGACGGCGGCCCGACGGCAGCCGGCATCGCCGACAAGATCGTCGCCAACGCAGTCGACGGGTCAGACGTGCTCATGCACCTCGGCGGGTGGAACACGCTCGACGCGCTGCCGTCGATGATCGTCCGGCTTCGCGCCAAGGGACTCACGCCGACGACGATCTCCGCGATCCTGCGCTAGGCGACGCGGCGGGGATGACGCTCGATCCGACGATCCCCGGACGTCCGCGGACGAGCTCGTCGAACGTCATCCGCCGGCCGCCCGCCGGCTGGACCTCGCGGAGCGCGAGATACCCGTCACGGGCGTGGAGTCCGAACCGGCCGAACCGGCCGGGCTCCACGTCCTCGCTCCCGATCCACCCCGGTACCGCCTCGGCCCGCCAGATCGCAAGCCGCCCGGCGACGGTCTCGACCCACGTTCCCGGCCACGGCTGCAAGGCCCGAACGCGACGCTCGAGCTCGACGACCGGCGCATCCGCGTCGAGGCGTCCGTCCTCGCGCCGCAGTGGCTTGGTCGACGTCGCCGCGCTCTCGTCCTGGGGCCGCGGTGCGATCGTGCCGCGGAGCCACAACGGGAGCGTGGCCCGGAGCAGCGCGGCGGCTGCGTCGGCAGCCCGCGACTCGAGCGTCTGCGCCGTCTCCGTGCCGTCGAGCGGCCACGAGTCGACGGCGACGATCGGACCGGTGTCCAGCCCCTCGTCCATCCTGATGATCGTGACGCCTGTCTCCGTGTCGCCGGCGAGGATCGTCGCCGGGATCGGGCTCGCGCCGCGGTGGCGCGGCAGCAGCGACGGATGAATGTTCAGGATCCCCTGCGTCGGGACCTCGAGCACGCCGCGAGGAACGATCCGGCCGTAGTCGGCGAGCACACCGACGTCGGGGCGGAGCGCCGCGATCGCCTCGACGGATGTGGTTTCCCGGATCGTGTGCGGCTGGAAAACCGGCAAACCGAGCGCGTGGGCGCGCGTCACGACCGGGACCGGTGCGGGTTCGCGACGGCGACCGACGGGCCGGTCAGGGACGGAGACGACGCCGACCAGCTCGACCTCCGCGTCGTCGACCAGCGCGTCGAGCGCCGGAACCGCGAACGCGCCCGACCCGAAGAAGACTGTCCGGGCCGGTCGCCTCTGGCGGTCCGGCACGGCGGTCACGCGAGGGCCTTCGCGGCCTCCTCGGCGCCCTCCGGCTCCTCATCCCCGGCCTGCCCGAGGGGAATGAGCTCGTCCATCGAGTCGAGGTAGTCGATGAACAGCTTGCCGTCGAGGTGGTCGAGCTCGTGCTGGAGCGCGCGCCCGAGCAGCCCGGATCCAGCCACCTTGATCTTCTTGCCGACGCGGTTCTGCGCGACCACCCAGACGCGCTCGCGGCGCGTCACATACGCGTAGTAACCCGGCAGCGACAGGCAGCCCTCGAGGTCGCGGTCGTCACCGCTGGCGCGGACGATTCGCGGGTTCACGAGCTCGTGCAGGCGGTCCTCGACCTCGATCACGCACGCCTGCACCGGCTCGCCGAGCTGCGGCGCCGCGAGCCCCACCCCCGGCGCCGCGCGCATCGTGTGCGCCAGGTCGTCGAGGAGCTCATGGAGGTACTTGCCGAAGCTCGTGACGGGCTCGCCCTTGAGGCGGAGCCGCGGGTCGCCGAGCAGCACGATCGGGCGGACGCTCATGTCGCCGAGTATAGCCAGCGAGCCCGGGGGATCCCGACGGGGCCCGGGTCGCGGCGGGGAGACGCTATTCGCCCAGTGTGTCGGGCGCGTCCGTGACGGTTCCGGCGCTGGACGAGCCACCCGTCATGGGGTCGGTGCCGCCGAATCCCGCGCTGCTGGTCGAGCCCGTCGTGCCGCGGGTGTCCGTCGTCGTGGTCGTCGTGCCCGTCGTGCCCGTCGTGCCCGCGCCGCTGGTCGACTCGGTGCCGGCGCCATTGCCGTTCGGGCCCTTCGCCGCGTCGCGCCGCAGCTCGGCCGCGACGACACGCCCGCGCTCGGCGACCTTGCTGCCGGCTGTCGCGGTGGCGTCGGCGGCGCGATGGGCGAACGGTCCGGCCTTCTCTCCGGCGAGTGCGGCAAGCTCGGCGGCCTTCGCGCCGATCTCGCGCACGACGGGCGCGGCGTTCGTCGTCAGACCGTCGATCATCGACTGGAGCTGCGAGAGCCACTCCTTCGCCGTCGCGCTCCGGCCCTGGTCGCCCTGTGACGCACCGGACCCCGCGGCATCGCCGGTCGACCAGCCGGTCGATGAATTGGATGATCGCCCGCTCTCGGGTCCGCTCGGCGGTGTGGAGCTCTCGTCCATGGCAGTTCTCCTTCGGCGCTGGGTCCGCCATTGTGGCCCGAATTCGCGATCCCGTTGCGACGAGGAGTCACCCGGCGGCGAGATGCTGCTACAGCAGCGACTCGGGGTCGACGTCGACGCTCCACGGCGCCTCGATCCCGCCGTCGAGCAGCCGGACGGGGTCGCTGCCCCTGAGCACGACGTTCCACCGCCAGCGGTCCGCGCGGCGAGCGATGTACGCCGGCGCGGGACCGACGACGGCCACGGGGATCCGGCGCTCCGTTGCGACGCCTCGGAGACGGTCGGCCATCGCCCGAGCCGCCGCTTCTGCGGCGTCACGATCGACGAGGCCGACGGTGAGCTTGACGAGGCGCCCGAACGGCGGCGAGCCGAACTGCCGGCGCAAGTCGAGCTCCGAGTCGTAGAACGACGCGGCATCGCCCTGCGCGACGGCGCGGATCGCGGGATGGTCGGGCTGGTAGGTCTGGACGATCGCGGTTCCTCGCCGCGCGCCGCGCCCGGCGCGTCCGATCGCCTGTGCGAGCAGCTGGTACGTCCGCTCCGCCGCGCGCTCGTCGGGGAGGTTCAGGGCGACGTCCGCGGAGACGACGCCGACGAGGGTCACGTTCGGGATGTCGAGGCCCTTGGCGACGAGTCCCGTGCCGACGAGCACGTCGAGCCGTCCCGTTGCGAAATCGTCGACGACGCGCGCGGCTGCGCCACGACGCTCAACGATGTCGCGGTCGAGCCGTCCGACCCGAAACGACGGGAACAGGTCGCGGACCTCGCGTTCGACTCGCTGCGTCCCGCCACCGAGGTAGCGGATCCGCGGCGACGCGCAGTTCGGACAGCGGCTGGCGAGCGGCGTCGCGCGGCCGCAGTGGTGGCACCGCAGCGTCATGCCCGCCTGGTGGTACACGAGCGGCCGGCTGCACTCCGGGCAGGCCTGGACGTGGCCGCAGTCGCGGCACATCACGACGGACGCCGTGCCACGGCGGTTGATGACGAGAATCGCCTGCTCGCCCGCGCGGAGGTCGAGCGCTGCGAGGCCCTCGACGAGACGCCGGGACAGCAGCCCGCGGTTGCCTTCCTGGAGCTCGGCGCGAAGGTCGACGACCTCGACGGACGGCGCCTCGCCGGCGGGCCGCGTCGGAAGCGCGACTCGGGTGTATGACCCGTCGAGCGCGCGTCCAACCGTATCGACGGCCGGCGTCGCGCTCCCCAGCACGACGGCGGCGCCCGCAATCTCCGCCAGCCGGATCGCCGTGTCGCGCGCCTGGAGTCGCGGCGTGCGATCGCTCTTGTACGCCGCGTCGTGCTCCTCGTCGACGACGACGAGCCCGACGTCGCACAGCGGCGCGAGGACCGCCAGCCGGGTGCCGACGACGATGTCGACGTCGCCGCTCCGGATGCGGCGCCACTCGTCTGCCCGCTCCCCCGCCCCGAGCGCCGAGTGGACGAGCGCGACACGTGCGGCGAGGTCGGCTCGGAGCCGGTCGACGAGCGGCAGGGCGAGCGCAATCTCCGGGACGAGGACCAGCGCGGGACGGCCGGCCGCGAGGCTCGCCGCGATCGCTGCCACGTAGATCGCCGTCTTGCCGCCGCCGGTGACGCCGTCGAGGAGCAGCGGGCGCGGGTCGCGTGCGGCGATGGCGGCCTCGGCGATGCGCACCGCCTCCGCCTGCGGCGCCGTGAGGGACGCGTCCCGCGGCCGCGCCCCACGAAGACCGACGGGTCGGGCCGCGAGCGGCTGTCGCGGACGCTCCCGCACGCTCGCCGTCACGAGGCCGCGGCGCACGAGACCGGCGACTGCCGCGGAACCGTGGCGCGCTCCGATGTCTGCTGCCGATTGGCCCACGGAGTCCGACGCGTGCCGGGTGAGCTCGACGAGCGCATCGAGCTGGCGAGCGCCGAGAGGCCGTCCCGGCTGACGCTCCCCGCGCTCGATGGCGGCGACGACGGTGCGCCCCTCGGCAGTGGCCGCGACGACGCGTTCGTAGCGGGGTCCGGCCCCCGCCGCGCCGAGCGTCCAGTCGAGCGCAGCGAGCCCGCGCACTTCGAGCGATCGAAGCCGGCGCACGAGGCCGCCTCGGCCTTCGGGTCCCGCGAGGTCGCGCACGGGCCGCGGACCGCGCTCGAGCTGGGCTAGAAGGTCGCGATCGACCGCGTCGAGGGCGGCGACGGCGGCATCGCTCGCGGGCCGCGCCTCCGCCACGAGCTCGAGCCGCTCGAGCATCCCGGGCGGGAGCATCGCGCGGAGCACGAGCGCGGGCGGCGCGAGGTAATGATCCGCAATCCATCGCGCCAGCTCGAGCGTCAGCGGCGGGAGCAGCGGACCGTCGGCGCGGATCCGGTCCGCGATCGGCCGCGCGGCGACCGACGCGGGCGCTTCAGCCGGACCGAGGACGATGCCGAGCGCCTGCCGGCGGCCGTAATCCACGAGCACCGCCTCGCCGGCGTCCAGGTCGGCGAGCCGATCAGGGACGGCGTATGTGTACGTGCGCGATCCGCCACCCCCGACCGCATCGACCGCGACCTCGACAAACCGGCTCGCCGGCGCGGTTTCGGACGGACGATCCCGCCCTCCGTCGGACTCCGCGGCGGGCGCGTCGAGGTCGAGGGTCGGCCGGTCGAGCATGCCTGCGATTGTCGCAGGCGAGCCTTAGCGGGCCTGCGCCTTCGCGCGGACCGCGTCGGTATCGGGCGCGTGCGCCTTGGCGACGTCGCCGATGATCTCCGCCAGGTCGCGCGGCCGCGACCACATCGGCCAGTGGCTCGTAGGCAGGTCGATCCAGCTGACGTTGCGGAGCTCCGGAATGCCGGCGAGAAACGCCCAATCGGGGTGTTCGACCGCGTACGCCCGGTACTGCTCGGCCGTGAAGCCCGTGCAGATCATCGTGCTCGGGATGTCCCGACGCGCGTCGTTGGTGAGCTCGATCGACTCGCGGAGGAGCGAGCCCGGCACCGGAACCGCACGTTGCCGGAACGTTTCCTTCTGCTCCTCGGTCAACCCGTCGAGGTTCTCCTCCGCCTCGACGTCCTGCCAGACCATCGGCTTCTCGACCGCGTCGAAACCGGGGTCGAGCATGCCCTTTCCGGGCGCGGTGTCGACGTACACCATCGCGGCGATCCGGTCCGCCTCCCGGTCGCTCGCGGCGTAGCCGCTGAACCCGCTGGCGCTGTGGACGGCGAGGACGACGCGGCTTCGGGCGCCGCGGACCGCGTCGCAGATTGCTTCGACGTGATCCTCGAACGAGACCGCGGAACGATCCGCATCGCGCGATTCGAGCCCGGGAAGCGTCAACGCGGTCACGTCGTGCCCGTCGGCGCGCAACAAGGCGGCGACCTGGTCCCACGCCCACGCGCCGAGCCAGAATCCGGGAACCAGGATGATCGGTGCAGCTGTCATGGCCGAATCCTACGGGCCGCCCGCTAGACGCGCACGCGCCTCGGCGGCGTTCGGCGATGCTCCTCGCCGATGATCTCGTCGATCCGCTCGGCCGTCCGCTCGACCTGCCCCGTCTCGTTGGTCACGACGTAGTCGTAGTCGTCGGCACGGGCCAGCTCGACGGCGGCGTTCCGCTGCCGCAGCTCGAGCTCGTCGACGCTCTCCGTCGCCCGCGACCGCAGCCGATGGAACAGGTCCTCCTGCGACGGCGGGACGAGGAAGATCAGCAACGCGTCGGGCACCGTCTCCTTGACGACCTGTGCGCCCTGGACGTCGATCTTCAGGATCACGTCGCGGCCATCCGCGAGCGCCTCGCGGACCTGCGCGCGCGGCGTGCCGTACCAGTGCCCGTGGACCTCGTTCGCCTCGAGGAACTCGCCCGCCGCGCGAAGCTCGGCGAAACGTTCCGGAGTGAGGAAGTGATAGCTGACGCCGTCGACCTCGCCGGGGCGGCGCGCGCGCGTCGTGCAGGTCACAACGTAGTGGTAGTCGCGATCGCGGTGGCGCCGGCGCATGGCAGCGATGATCGTGTCCTTCCCGACGCCGCTCGGACCCGAGATGATGACGAGCAGGGCGCGCGTCGCGGCAGCCGTCGGCGCCGGCGCACCGTCGCCGGTGCCGGGCGCCGAGACACCGGCGACGGCACCCGAGGCCGCCGCGTCCGGCGGACGCGCGCCGCCCGTCCGCCCGATATCGCTCACTGCACGCCGACCCGCGCATGACCGGTGCGTGCGTCCGGCTGCCGCCCATCGGCGCCCGTGCGAAGGCCCGCAAGCACGGACTCGAGATCGTCAGGCAGCGGCGCCGTTGCGCGGATCAGGTGCCCGTCCGACGGCGACGCGAGCTCGAGCCGCCACGCATGAAGGAACAGACGGTCGAGACCGGCGGGACCGCGCCGCGATGTGCCGGTCCCGTACACCGGGTCGCCGGCGACGGGATGACCGATCGCATCGAGGTGGACGCGAATCTGGTGGGTCCGCCCGGTGACGAGATCGAGCTCGAGGAGGGTCCAGGCCGCGAATCGCTCGCGGACGCGATAGCCGGTGACGGACGGCCGCCCGTCGGCTACGACGGCCATCCGGGTGCGGTGCCGGGAATCGCGCCCGATCGGTGCCTCGATCCGGCCGACGGCCGCCGCGACGCTGCCCGCGCCGAGCGCGAGGTACGTCTTCTTGATCCGGCGCGCCTTGAGCTGCGCCATCAGACTCGCCTGCGCGCCGTCGTGGCGGGCGACCATCAGCAGCCCGCTCGTATCGCGGTCGAGTCGATGGACGATCCCCGGGCGCTGGACGCCCGCGATACCGCCGTATTCCTCGGCGTCGGCTCGGCCCAGGAGCGCGTTGACCAGCGTGCCGCCGGCGTGGCCCCGCGCGGGATGGACGACGAGCCCGGCCGGCTTGTTGACGATGAGGAGGTCGTCGTCCTCGTAGACGACATCGACCGGGATGTCAGGCTCGGCCGCGGCATCGAGCCGCTCGGGCGGCGGCACGACGAGGCGGAGCGCGGTCCCGGGCTGGACGACGACATTCGCCTTGATCGTCGCGCCGTCCGCGGTGAGGTGACCGGCCGAGATGAGCTTCTGGACGTAGCTCCGCGAGAGACCTGTCGCGTCCGCGACGAAGCGGTCGGCTCGCTGGGGCGCCGCGCCCTCCGGAACCCGCAGGTCCCGGACGTCGGCGGCCGGTGGCGACGCCTCAGGCATCGGTGCCGGCACGCTCTTCCGGCGGCCCGGCGAGCGACGGCCACAGCGCGACGAGGACGAGCAGTACGAGCGACGTGCTGACCGCCGCATCGGCGACGTTGAAGGTGTACCAGCGCAGCGAGCCGATACCGGCGTCGACGAAGTCGAGGACGTAGCCGAGCCGGACGCGATCGGTGAGGTTCCCGAGGGCGCCGCCGAGCAGGAGCCCGAGCGCAGTCGCCAGCACGACGCTCGCACCGACCCTCGAGTGGTACCAGACGATGAGCGCGATCACGGCGAGCGAGAACGCGGCAAAGAGCGGCGCCTGATCGCGGAAGAGCCCGAACAGCGCGCCGGTGTTGTGCGACACGATCAGGCGGAGGTAGTCGCCGACGATCGGCTGCGGCCGGGCAGGATCGACGTTGGCCGCGATCCAGGCCTTCGTCAGCTGATCGACGACGAGGATCGACACCGCGAGCACGGCAAACAGCTCCCACCGAGGCCGCCGCGACGTCCGCACCGCGCGCCGCCGCGCCAGCTCCGTGTCGTTCGCCGTCGCCGCCTCGTCCAGGTTCTCGCCTCCGACGTCCCGACCGTGCCCGCCCGCCACAAGCCTATCCGCCGCTCGCGCGGGCGCGCAAGGCGATCGCCACCGTGCCGCCGTCGAGCGCGACGGAGCCGCGCGCCGTCGCTTCGCCGTCCGCCGGCCCGTTGAGCTCGACCGATTCCGCGAGCGTCTCCGCCGCGATCGCTGCGGCGTGCGCGGCGACGTCGGACGGCACGCCGGCGAGCCAGAGATCGATTCGGTCGTCGAGCGCGAGCCCGGCATCCTTGCGGAGGTCCTGGATCGCCCGCTGCAGCTCGCGGGCGTCTCCTTCCGCCCGGAGCTCGGGCGTCACCGTCGTGTCGATGACCACGACGAGGCCTTCGTCGTGGGCGACCGCTGTGCCTGGTCGCGGCGTCGCCAGGATCTCGACCTCGTCCCGCGCCAGCGTCTCGCCGGCGAGCGTCACGGACCCGTCTGCGTGGATCTCGAACGCGCCCTCGCGAGCCGCAGCCATCACCCCGGGAATTGCATTGCCGAGCCGCTTGCCGATCCTCGGCAGCAGGGGCCGCACCCGGCGGTCGACGAGCGCGGACTCGTCGCCGATCAGCTCGACGGTCTTGACGTTGACCTCGTCCGCGACGAGCGCGAGGAGATCGTCGCGCTCCGCGAGGTCGCCGCCGGGGAGAGCGATCCACATCCGCGCGAGTGGCTGGCGGACTCGGAGTCCCGACGTCCCGCGCAACGTCCGCGCGAGATCGACGGCCCGTCGCGCAGTAGCCATCGCGGCCTCCAGGCGCGCGTTTGGCAGCCCCAGCTCCTCCCGTGGCCACGGCGTCAGGTGAACCGAATCGGGGGCCGCCGCATCGACGCGTGAGACGAGGTTGAGGTACATCGTCTCGGACAGGAACGGCAGGATCGGCGCGACGATGCGCGACGTTGCGACGAGCGCCGCGTGAAGCGTCTCGAACGCCGAGCTCCGATCGCCCGCGTCGTCGTTCCGTGAGAACCGCTTCCGCGACAGCCGCAGATACCACGTCGAGAGGTCGTCGATGAACGTCGACGCGAGGCGCGCCGCGCCGAGCGCGTCGTAGTCGCGCAACCGCTCCTCGGCT
>DATFPL010000077.1:0-1730 GCA_035264845.1 Candidatus Limnocylindrales bacterium
CCGATCGACCAGCGGTCGTGGAGCCGCTCGTCGCGGCCGGCCTTCGTCCGGTGCATGAGGAACCAGCGCTCGCCGTCGCGGAGAACGAGGTACGGGATCACCTGCTTGAACGCCGCGTCGCGCTCCATCGCGTCGCGCGGCTCGAAGCGGCCCGCGCGGCCGATCCCGTCGACGAGCTCACGGACCGCGTCCGTCCGAAGCCCGTGCCAGCCGTCCGTCGGCATCACGACCGTCCGCGGCACGACGTACACCTGCTCGTCGGTCATCGAGCGTCACCGAGGACCGACCGTGCACGCTCGAGTGCGTCGCGCATCGCCGCATCGCTCGCGCCGTCGGAACCGACCGCCTCGAGGCGTTCGAGCCATGCGTCGATCGCGTCGCGCACGTCGTGCAGACGTTCGGCGACGAGGTCCGCATTGGTCGACAGGATGCCGGCCCCCATCGCGACGTCGCCGCGCGCGAGCCGGGTCATGCTCGCCCATCCCCCGGCGGCAAGGGCGACTGCTTCGCCGAGCTCCGCGGCCGTCCCGGCGGTGGCGGCCTCGACGAGCGCAGCCGAGACGACGAGCGGGACGTGGCTGACGACCGCGACCGCTGCGTCGTGCGCGGCGGCCTCCATGCGGAGCGGCCGCGCCCCCGTCGCGCGGGCGAGCGACTCGACGCGGTCGATGGCGGCTGCAGTCGAGCCCTTCGGCGCGCAGATGACCCACGGCCGGTCGACGAACAGCTCCGCGTCGGCCGCGGCGTAGCCGGACGCCTCCCGCCCCGCCATCGGATGACCGCCGACGAACGGAAGTCCAAGCGACTCGGCACGCGCAAGGATCGTTCGCTTCGTGCTCGCGACGTCGGTGATGACGACATCCACGTTCATTTCGGGTCGCGCCGCCGAAAGACCGTCGAGCAGTCTCAGGACGTCGAGCGGAGGCGAGGCGAGGACGACGATGTCGGCGCCGCGAACGGCCGCCGGGACATCGCGCGCCGCGGCATCGATCGTCCCATCCGCCACCGCCGCGCGCGGAGCCTCCCCGTTCGGCGTCCATGCGGCGAGCTGCCACCCGCCCGATTCACGGCGTCGAAGGGCACGGGCGATCGATCCGCCGATGAGCCCGAAGCCGAGGAACGCGACCCGCATCGCGCGATTATCGGCGTTCCCCGGGGGCGCGAGCTCCGGGGTTTCCGGCGCGGATTCCGGTGCTACCATCCCGGGCACCGGCGGACGGCCAGCAGGCCGCGCAACGAAGTCGCGCCGGAGCAGCGCTTTTGGGGAGGAGCCGTGCCCGCGGACTCAAAGCCCATTCGTGTCCTCCTCGTCGACGACCACCAGCTCCTGACAGACGCCCTCTCCCGCGCGCTCGCGCGCGAACCGGATATCGAGGTCGTTGGCGTGGCCGGATCCGTGGCGGCGGCCAAGGCGCTCGCGGAGCAGCCGGTCGATGTCGTTCTCATGGACTACCGGCTCCCCGACGGCACCGGCGCGGAGGCGACGCGCGCGATCAAGATTCGGTGGCCCGAGGCACGCGTCGTGATGCTCACCGCGCTGAACGACGACGAGACCGTGCTCGAGTCGATCCAGGCGGGCGCGGACGGCTACCTCACGAAGGACCGCGCGGTCGATGACGTCGTCGCGACGGTTCGGAGCGCGCGAGCCGGCGAGACGTTGCTTCCCCGCTCCGTGATCATCGGCATCGCCCAGCGCGTCGCGGTCGCCCGCGATCGGCAGGCCGAGCGGG
>DATFPL010000078.1:0-5855 GCA_035264845.1 Candidatus Limnocylindrales bacterium
GTGAGCCCCAGGACGACAGACACGAAGCCCTCTGCCACCGGCCCCACCCCGCCGATCGGCGCGCCGCCGGGCGAGGGCTGCGACCGCAGGTAGTCGACGTACGCGACGATCGCGTCGCGGTCACCGTCGGGGAACGAGAAGCGCGGCATCGCCCCCGGCCCGACGATCATTGCCTCGCCGATCTCGCGGTCCGTCGCCTGTCCCAACCCGACCGCGACGAACCCGCCGCCGACGGCGTTGCCGGCACCCGTCGCTGCGTGGCACGCCGCGCAGTTCGCGGTGTACAGCTGCCAGCCTTTGTTGAGGTCGCCGCCTGCGCGCACCTGCGGCACGTCCGGCCCCTTGCCGAACCCCGCGACATAGGCGACGAGCGCCTCGATCTGGGCCTCGTCGAACTTCGGCTCCTGGCGGACCGGCCGCTGGCCAGGCGCGCCGAGCGGCATCCGCCCGGTGCGAAGGTAGAAGTCCGCCGACGCAGCACCCACGCCGACGAGCGACGGGCCGGCTGCCCCGCCCTGCCCCTGGGGACCGTGGCAGCTCGCGCAGTTCTGGAGGTAGAGAGACGCGCCGTCGTTGCGCACCGCGCCTCCCGCCTCCTGCCCGCTCGACGGCGCCGGCGTCGCGGCGACGAGGAACAGCAGCGCCGCGCCAACCGCGGTGACGGCGACCCAGCCTCCGGCGCCGCGGCGAGTGACGGATGGCGTGCGGCGGCGCCGCCCCCGTGCGTTACCGTGCCGCGGGTGGACCAGCTGCATCAACTGCTCGCGTGGCTCGTGGTCGGCGCGACGGCCGCGCTCCTGGGCGCGGCGATCGTCACCGCCATCGGCCGAACCCGATCGTATCGCCTTCTCGACGCCGCGATCCTCGGCCAGCTCGTCGCCGCGCTCGTGTCCGTCGGCAGCGGCCTGACCGTCCTTCCCTCAGGGGCGCCGGCGGACCCGCTCCATCTCGTATATGCCATCGTGGCCATCGTCGTCGCCCCTGGGGTGCGGTATGCCACCCGACATCGGGATGCCGCCGGGATGGGCCGCTGGCAGATCGTCGCAGCCGTCGTCGTTCTCGCGGTCGTCGTTCGCCTGTTCATGACGGGTCGCTGAAGCGGAGCGAGCGGCCGCGCCATCGTCGGGGCCACGCGGCGCGTCGAACCGGGGCGGCCGAGGATCGCCGCGTATCAGCGCCGTTACAGGCGCGTCAGTCGTCGAGCGGTGCGATCGGCAGCGAGAACGCGACCTCGCCGCCGGTCGGGATCGTGCGCGCCCAGATCCGGCCGCTCATCCGCTCGACGAGCCGCCGCGTGGCGACGAGCGCGAGGTTGGCGCCCGACGTATCGGCTGCCGTACGACTCGACGCGTGGAAGAGGTCGAACGCGCCGCGCGCGTCCCCTTCGTCGCGCGCCGGCCCATCGTCGGCGACGCGAACCTCGACGGCATCGTCGACCCGCGACGCCTCGACGACGATCCGTCCGTCGTCCGGGCTGTAGATGAGCGCGTGCGCGACGAGATTCCGGACGACGTGCTCCACGTCGTCGGCGGAGCCAAGGACCGCCGGCAGCGCGGGCGCGATCGTCAGCTCGATCGTCGCCTCCGGGCGAGCCGCCCGCTCCGCCTCCACGACGTGGGGAAGGACGTGCTGGAGCATGAGCGGCTCGGGTTCCGCGGACGCGTCGCCGACGGGACGGACGAGGACGACGAGGTCCTCGACGATCCGATGGAGGCGGCGCGCCTCGCGCTCGATCGCCTTGGCGGCCTCGTCGCGCGTCGCCGGCGACACGCCGGCATGGGTCACCAACTGGGCGCCGCCGTAGATCGTCGTCATCGGCGTCCGGAGCTCGTGCCCGAGCACGGAGCCGAGGACGCGCTGGAGCGTCGCCGGGTCATCGTCGGTCCGGTACGGATGAACCGAGACCAGCAACGCCGGGCTGCACGAGTCGTTCGTCGCACCGTCGATCAGCTCGGTCGTGATCGCGACCGCGCCACCGCCGCTGCCGTTCGAGCCGACGGCCGTTCGACTCCCCGGGAGATCGAGCTGCAGCGGCGTGCCGTCGAGCTGCCGAAAGCGCGTCCCCAGGTCGCGGATATCGCGGACAGGCTCGCCGCCGAACGCCGCGTCGACGCCGCGACTCCCCCCGCAACGCCGACCGGCCGCGTCGAACAGGAATACGGCATCGGCGAGGAGCCCGCCCGCGTGGGGGCTCATGTTCGTCTGCTCACGCACGCTCGTTTCCGGCCGGCGCGGGGGTATGCCGACCACCTGCGCGGGGGATGCTAGTGGCCGCGACGGAACGGCCGTCGAGGGTCGCCCGCGGGCGGCATTGCGACGCCATTGCGATGCAGCGTCGAAGGGCTTCGGTGCTATCGTCCGCGACGTGCGCGCCCCGTTGACGGTCCTCGTCATCGACGATGATGCGGCCATCCGAACGATGCTCGACCTGGCGCTGCGCGAGGCCGGTTTCACCGTCCTGCTCAACGACGGCCGTGCGGTCCGGGAGACCGACGACGCCGATGTGGCGCTCCTCGACATCCGACTCGGCAACCGCACCGCTCGCGACCTGCTCGACGAGAGCCCCGCGCTCGGTTCCATCCCGATCATCCTGATGACGGCGACGACGGGCCTCGTTACCGCCGCCCGGATGTTCCCCGAGGCGCGCGCGACCTTGAGGAAGCCGTTCGACCTCGACGACCTCGAGCGGACGATCCGCGAGGTTGCGGCCGCTCCCGCGCCGCGCGGCGCCTGACGCCGAGGTCGTCACTCGGGTCGCGCGCGGCCGCCGCCGGAGACGCGGGCCTGCGGCTTTGCCTTCCCCCGGGCGCCGACGGAACGCGCGTCCTTGCCGGACCCGTTCGAACCATTCGCGCCGCTGGCGTCGCCTACGCCGTCGACGGCCTCGGCGAGGGCGGCCGCCTTGCGTGAGCCCCCAGGCGCGAGCGGCAGTCGAAGCGTGAAGATCGTGCCCTCGCCCGGCTCCGAATCGACGTCGATCGTGCCGCCGTGCGCGGCGACGATCTCGCGCGAGATGTAGAGGCCCAGGCCCAGCCCGCGCCGCGCGCCCGGGGTCCGCTCGAAGCGGCGAAAGAGCTTCGTCTGGAGGTCGGGCGGAATGCCCGGCCCGTGGTCCTCGATCTCGATCTCCGCGCGACGGCGCAGACGCCGGACGCGGACGATCACGTCCGGCGAGTCGGCGGCGTGGACGAGCGCGTTCGAGAGAAGGTTGAGGAAGACCTGCTGGAGTCGCGAACGATCGGCCAGCACGACGATGTTCCTGTCGAGCTCCTCGACCTTGATCGTCTGCTCGTCCGACAGCCCCTGTGCGATCTCGACCGTGTCGTGGATGATGTCGGCAAGCGGGACCGGGGCGGGGCGCACGGTGAGGCCGCCGCGGCCGGCGAGCGTCACGTCGAACAGCTCGTCGACGAGGTGGTGAAGCCGATCGGCCTGCTCGATCGCGAGCGGCAGCATCGGACGCTCCGACGGCGGAGCCGCTTGCCGGTTGAGCATCTGGAGGTAGCCCCGCAGCGCGGTCAGCGGCGTACGCAGCTCGTGCGCGACGATCCCGACGAACTCCTCCTGAAGCCGCCGCAGGCTGATGTCCGTCGTGTCGTGGACGATCAGCGTCCCGCCGGCACCGATCCCCATCGACGCGGGGACGGGCCGCGCGTACGCCTCGTACCATCGTTCGCGGCCGTCGGTGTCGACCGCGCTGAACGTGTAGGCGAAGGTCTCGCCGGCCGCGGCGCGTGTTCGAAGGTCGCCGATGGCGATCGGGTTGCCGTCCGGGTCGACCGGCTGAATCTGCTCCTCCTCGAACAACTGGATGAAGGCCTGATTGCGCAGGATCGTGTGCCCGCGACTGTCGACGACGAGCACGCCGTCGCGAAGGCTCTCGATGAGGATCTGCATCCGCGCCCGCTCGGTTTCCGCCGTCCGACGCTGCGCCTCGAGGTCGACCGTCATCTCCTGGAGCTCGACGGTCCGCGCCTGCATGTCGTCGTTGGTGGTGTTGAGCTCCTCGACCGTCGCCTGGAGCTCCTCGTTGAGCGTCTCGAGCTCCTCGTTCGTCGCCTGGAGCTCCTCGTTGAGCGTCTCGACCTCCTCGGTCGCCGCCTGGACCTCCTCGTTGGCGATCTGCAGCTCGTCGTTGGCGCTTCTCAGCTCCGCGTTCGTCCCGGTCAGCTCGTCGTTGGCGACGGTGAGCCGCCGGTTCGCCTCGCGAAGTGAGTCGATCTGGGCGATGCCCCGGGCGGCTTCATCGCGCGCCCCGGCAACCGCCGCGTCGACGTCCGCCATCCGGGTGTGATCGGCGCTGACGTCGCGGACGGCAATCACGGCGCTGGCGGTGCGGGCCGCGCCGGGCTCCACGGGCGCGGGGTGACAGGCGATCTCGAGCCACGGCGCCTCGGTATCCGGAGGGATGCCTGCGAGCCGCGTCGTGACCGTCGAGCTCCTGCCGGCCAGCGCCTCGTCGATCCCGGCGCGAAGCTCCTTGGCCGGCACACCGCTGGCGAGGTGGATGAAGTCCTGGCCGACGGCGGTTCCGTGGATGCCGAGCAGACGGCGCGCGGTCGGATTGATGGCCTCGATGTCGTACGAGGAGTTGACGAGAACCGTCCCGATCGGCAGCGCCGCGAGGATGAGCTCCGGCTTGGCGGCGGGCCGCTGGCGCGGTTCCGGGTCGACCGCCGGGAGCTGCAGCCGCGCCGGCGTGCGCGAGCGGCGCCCGGCCATCATGTGGGTGGTGGCGGAGTCGTGGACGCGGAACGGCGGGACGACCGGTCGATCGCCGCGCCGGCGGAACACCTTGAGCCGCTGGTCGTCGACCGCGAAATGGTCGGGCAGCGGGCTCGTCGTCTCCGCCTTGCCCAGCACGAGGGAGCCGCCGTCGACGAGCGAGAACGCAAACAGCTCGAGCGCACGCTTCTGGAGCTCCGGCGTGAAGTAGATGAGGACGTTGCGGCAGAGGACGAGGTCGATCCGCGGGAACGGGGCACGCATTGCAAGGTCGTGCTGCCCGAACACGACGAGCGAGCGGATATGGCTCCGCACCTCGTATTCGCCATCGAGCCGGTGAAAGTGCCGCGCCACGAGATCAGGCGGCAGGTCGACGAGCGCGGCCGCCGGGTAAATGCCGCGACGCGCGAACGTAACCGCGTCGGCGTCGAGGTCCGTCGCGAAGATGCGCACGGTCCAGTCAGCGACCTGGGCGCCGAGCACCTCGTAGGCGAGGATGGCCAGCGAGTACGCCTCCTCGCCGGTCGCGCAGCCCGCCGACCACAGGCGGAGCTCGCGGCCGTGCGATCGGCGACGCTTGACGATCTCCGGCAGGAGCACGTCGCGAAGGCGATCGAACAGCTCCGGGTCGCGGAAGAACTCCGTGACCTTGATGAGGAAGCTGCTGGCGAGCCGCTGGTATTCCTCGGGGTGCTTGGCGGTGTACCGAACGTAATCGGCGAGGGTGCTCGTCCGCGTCGCGACCATCCGACGCTGGAGACGCCGCACGATCGTCGGCCGCTTGTACATCCCGAAGTCGATCCCGGTCCGCTCGCGGACGTCGTCGAGGAATCGCGTCAGAACGCGGTCCTCGTCCGGCTTCGACGGCTCACGCGTCCCCGTGACGAGGTCTTCGAGGATGCCGCCGATCGCCTCGACGGATGCGACGATGTCGACGTTCGTCGGCGCGAGCGAGCTCGGCATCGACGGGTATTCCGCCGTCGCGGGGTCCTGGATGATGACCGTGCCGCCGGCACCCTTGACACGCCGCGCGCCTTCTGCGCCGTCCGCGCCGCTGCCGGTCAGGATCACGGCGATCAGCTGCTCGCCGAACTTCTCCGCGGCCGACGTCATCAGGAGGTCGATCGACG
>DATFPL010000079.1:0-7591 GCA_035264845.1 Candidatus Limnocylindrales bacterium
CGGCAGGGACTTTGACCCGTTCCGCAGCGGTTGCGCAAGTACATGACAGTCGGTGGCATGTACATCCCGTACGGTCGTGACATCGAGGAATGCGGTCGAATCGATCGCCACGACGGAGGCGCTGCCGATGCTCACCCCGGAGCTCTTGAAGACAATCCAGCTGGAGCACAAGCGCCACATCCAGCAGGCGCTCCTGGAGCGCAGCGTGCGGTCACCGCACCCCTGGCGTCCGTGGCGCCGGCGTATCGAATCGGAGGCCGCGACCCACATGACCGCGTCCGTCAGGCGTCACGCGAGTGGCGACGTCGCGTAGCGGTCTACGACGCGCCGGGCGAGCTCGACGACCTGATCGCGGGTCTCGAGTGGATCGATGACCTCGAGGTCGGCGCCGACGGCGAGCAGGTGGCCCGGCACCTCCGGCGGCCAGTCGAGCCGGAGTCGGAGGCGGAGCCAACCGTCCGGGTCGCCGTCGGGCAGCCGTTCGGCGTCTTCGACGGCGCGGCTTCCGACGGCCGCGGCGAGGCGTTCGAGGCGATCCGGCCGGATCCGGACGGTGACCTCGACGCGGGGAGCATCACGCTCGTAGGCCGCGCTCGACTCCGCCCATGTGGCGGCGAGATCGAACCCTTCCGGGCGCTCGAACCGTTCGTCGAGCGCGACGGCGCCAGCGACACGCGACACGCGGTACGTTCGGACCTGGCCGTCCGTCGCCGCGACGACGTACCAGACGCCGGCCTTCAGGACGAGGCCCAGCGGTTCGATCGTGCGGTCGACCCGGCGGTCGCCGCGCTCGTAGTCGATCCGTACCCGCTGCGCCTCCCAGACCGCTTCTGCGAGCGTCGAGAGGTGAGGAACGGGCTCGCTCGCCTGGAACCAGCCGGCTGCGTCGAGGTGGAACCGCTCGACGAGTCGCGACGCGCGGGCACGGAGCTCCGTCGGGAGGGCGGCCATGACCTTGAGGCGCGCGGCCGCGACCACGGTCCCAAGCCCCAGCTCCGCGGCCGGGCCGGGCAGGCCCGACAGGAACAGCGCCTCCGCCTCCTCGCCGGTCATCCCGGTCAGCCGCGTCCGGTACCCCTCGACGAGTCGCACGCCGCCATGCGGTCCGCGATCGGCGTAGATGGGGACGCCGGCCTCGCTCAGCGCCTCGACATCACGGTGCACCGTCCGAACCGACACCTCGAGCTCGCGCGCCAGCTCCGCAGCGGTCATTCCACCGCGCGTCTGGAGCAGCAGGAGCAGGTTGACGAGACGGCTGGCGCGCATGTCGGACCCAGCGTACGCGGAATCATGACAGTGCGCGTCATGAAAGCCTGCGACGACGCCGTGCGCGTCAGTCGATCGCGATGATCCGGTAGCGGACCTCGCCGCCGGGCGTTCGGACGACGGCCTCGTCGCCCGCGGATCGACCCAGCAATGCCTGCGCGACGGGTGATCCAACGGAGATCCTGCCCGCGGCGGGGCTCGATTCGGTCGTCCCGACGATCGAGAGCACTCGCTCCTCGCCGTCCGAATCCACCGTCACCCGCGACCCGAGGACGACGCGGCTCTTGTCGGTCGGCGCGGCGACGACGACCGCGGCGCGAAGCTGCGCCTCGATGGCCTGGATCCGGCCTTCGAGGAAGCCCTGCTCCTCGCGCGCGGCGTGGTAGTCGGAGTTCTCCTTCAGGTCGCCGAGCTCCTTCGCCGACCTGATCCGTGACACGACTCCCGGTCGCCGCGCGACGAGCTCCGCGAGCTCGGCCTCGAGATGGGCGAGGCCGTCCGCAGTGAGAAGCACGGGGTCAGCGGCGCGCTTCATCGGCTTCGGAGCCCGTGGTGTCGCGGGCTTCCGCGCGGCCGGCGCCTTGCCGGTTCGCCGCGTCGTGCCCGTCCCCCGCTCCTCCGCGCGAGCGCCATCGGCGTCGCCAGCGGGTACGTCGACGACGCGGGTCGCCGGTAGGGGAGCGACGATCTCCTCGGGCAGGACGGATCGGGTGATGCCGTGGCGCTTCGACTGGCCGCCCGTCGAGCGGAGGTTCGCAAACGGCAGCGCGACCGTCGAGTCGTGGAGCGCGCCGCGCTCGACGTCCCCGATCCCCTCCGCGAACGCGCCGAGCAACCCGTCCTCGTACTCCTCCGCGGCGTCGGTCTCCGCCCACCAGACGCGAAGCCCGTTGACGTCCAGCGTCTTCAGCCAGTGCGCGGCGGCGTGCGGGCGACGATCGCCGAGGACGTGCTTCTCCAGTGCCGCGATCCGTCCCGCGATCGATCCCGCTGCCGTCCCGACGTACAGGACCGTCTGACTCGGCAGCCAGAACGAGGCGAGCCGCGCGGCGATGTGCTTCGACGTGGGCTCCTCGCCGTCGAGCCGCATCTGGGGGACGTGCTGGATCCACTTCGCGATGCGGTTGTGGTCGATCGGTGCGGTGGCACGCGGCGCGGGCAGCTCGACGACGTAGATGCCGGGGCCGGACGCGCGCATCGGGCGGCCCAGAATTGCGGGTCCGTCGGGGCGAAGCCCCACCGCGCGGAACAGGTCGGCGGCGCCGACGGGACGCGAGTCCGTCATCGGTCGATCACTTCGGTCAGGAGGTCCGTGAGCCGATCGAGCTCGTCGTCCGCGAAGCCGTTGCTCGCGAGCAGCCCGCGTCCGCCGCCGTGCGTCCGCTCCAGGTGGTCGACGGCCTCGAGCATGTACTCGGCACGACAATCGAGCGTGACCTCGCCGCCGCGCCAGTCGTCGAGGCCCGTCTCGCCACCATGCCCGCGGTAGCTGTCGACCGACAGGGCGTAGTCCGCGGCCACGATGTCCGCCGGGACGCCGACCGCGGAGAGCAGCAGCGCGATGGTCACGCCGGTTCGGTCCACGCCCGCGGCGCAGCCGATGACGGCGGGGACGCCCGCGCGGTCGAGCAACGAGCGGGCGATCGTCGCGAGCTCCCTGCTTCGCGTGTCCAGGATCCGCCGGTACGTCACCGCGATGCCCGCCGGCATCGGGTTGTTGTCGCGGAGCGGGACGCTCAGGTAGCTGACGCGATCCGACGCCGCGAACACGCTTGGGAACTCCGCGAGCTCATCGGGCCAGCGCAGGTCGATTACGTGCCGCAAACCGATGTCGATGAGCCGTTGCTGCGATTCCGCCGGCAGCCGGTCGAGCGCATCGGTCCGCAGGAGCGTTCGCCACCGCGTCCGGCGGCCGCTGCCGGCCGGATAGCCGCCGACGTCGCGGAGGTTCCGGGTGCCACGGATGCGGAGCAAACGGTCGTGGGTCAAGTCGGATGCAGAGGCGGCGGCAGAGATCGTCATCGATCCGAGGCTACCGCAGGAGCGCCCGCGGCACTCGGGCTACACTCCGTCGGCACACGACACCGATGGAGGAGACGACGGAATGGCGAAGCACTCGAAGCGCGAGCGTGAGCGGCGGGCGACCGAATCGGAGCGCGTCCGCCAGGTCGAGGCGGCGTGGATGGGCAGCGTCCCGCCGGCCAGCGCGAAGGCGTTCACGCAAGCGGTCGAGGCGGCGCGAGCGCGTGGTCCCGAGGAGCCGCGGCCCGACATGGCGCCCGGCACGCCGCCGCGCCCGCCGCGCCCAGGTCACGAGCCGAAGCCGCCGAAGGAAGAGCGCGGCCGACGCCCGAGTCGCGACTAGCCGCGTAGCGCCGCCGTCGCGCGTCCGGCGCGGCGGCGGGTCCCGGCGGCCGCGGCCCCGCCGTTCTGCATTGCCGTCCGCCAGTCCGGCGCGGCCGCGGGGCGAGGCGCATCGCCGTCCGCGGGTCCAGCCACCCGCCCGCGGGTCCGGCGCCGTCAGCCGCGGCCCGCGCGACCCGGGGCCCGCGCGACCCGCGCGATCCGGGGGCCCGTGTTGCGTCGGACGCACGAACGGGCGAAGTAGGCGCCTCTCCGTCGCTCCCCGTTGCGTCGGACGCACGAACTGGCGGCTCAGGCGCCGCTCGGTGCGTCGGACGCACCATCCGTTCGACGAATGCGCCGTCCTTCGTTCATTCGTGCGTCGGACGCAACAGCGAGCGGAGGAACGCCACGTCCTTCGTTCATTCATGCGTCGGACGCAACACTGAGCGGGTCGCGTGCCGATGCGGCCCCCGCGAGCGCGAGCCCGGCGCCGCGAGCGTCGGCGCGGCCCCCGCGCGCGTCGGCGCGGCGCGGCGAGCGTCGGCGCGGCCACTCGTCACGGGCGCTGCGTGCCCTCGCTTCCGCGGTCGCGCAGGAATCGCTCGATGTCGGAGATGAGCTCGTCGCCCGACGGCAGCCGCTCCTCGTCGACCATCGCCTCGAGCCGCGCGACGTACTGCTTCGTCGTGTCGTCGGCCGCGGTCGCGATGTCGAGCCGCGTCCGCATTTCGCGCGATTCCTCGGCAAGATCGCCGGACGGGAGCTCGACGTCGAGGTGGCGGCCCAGCGCGCGGAGCAGCTCGAGGGCCGCAGCCGGGTAGGGACCCGAGACGTAGTGCGGGACCTGGGCGTAGTAGCCCACCGCGCGCGTTCCCGCGGCCGAGACCGTCATCTCGAGCACGGACAGTGCCGCGGACGGCACCCGAAGCAATCCCTCCGGGCCCCGCTCGATGCCACCCATGAGCAGCCCCTCCGCGGACGCCGTTCCGATGATCGGAATCGGCCGCGTATGCGGGACCGCGGCGGGAATCGCGCCGAGGCTGATCCATGTCTCGACGCCGAGCCGCTCGACGAGCTCGACGGCCGCGGCCGCGAACTCGTGCCACCGGAAGTCTGGCTCCGCGCCGGCCAGCACGAGCAGATCGCGATCCGCGACACGGGCGCGGCGCATCACGAGCTCCGGCCATGTCAGCTCGGCGAGGCGCCCGTCGACGATCTCGAGCGTCGGGCGTCGGGAGCGATAGTCGAACAGCTCGTCGCCGTCGAACGTCGCGACGACCTCGCCTCCCTGGCCGAGGCGCTCGGCTGCCGTCGTCGACGCGCCACCCGCGTCGATCCAGCCGTCGAACGCCGCGACGAGCACGGGCGCGATGAGATCGCCAGGATCGACGAGGCGGTAGAGGCTCACCGGCGAAGCATATGGCGGGCCCTCGAACGCGGCCGCGAAACGGCGACTCCGCGAGTGCTGACGGCGGCGCCGAGCGCGGGCGCGAATCGGCGAGTCGGCGAGTGCTGACGGCGGCGCCGAGCGCGGCCGCGAATCGGCGAGTCGGCGAGTGCCAACGGCGGCGCCGAGCGCGGCCGCGAAACGCGGGGTCGGCGCACTGGCCGTGGCGCGCGCGAACGGCGCCCGGCAGGAACCGCGGCCTGCGGCCCTCACTCCGCTATGCTCGATTGCGATGGGGGACCTCCTCGACGGGTTTATGGACGAGCTGCGCCGCCGACAGGGCGGCCAGCCGCCGCACGAGCCGCGCTACGTCCGCGGCGACGACGATCCACCCACCGGGCGGCAGCGGCGGCGTGGGCCCGGCGGACCCGACGACGGACGGTTTGGTGGATCGGGAAGCGGCGTCCGGCGATTCGGTTTCATCTGGATCGCGATCGTCGTCGTCATCGTGCTGCTCGTCTTCGGGCGCGGCCTCGTCGACCTCGTCACGGACCTCATGTGGTACCGCAGCGTCGGCTACGAATCGGTCCTCTGGACGCGTCTGGGTGCGCAGTCGACGCTGTTCCTTCTCGGTGGCGCGGTCACGCTCGCCGCGCTGCTCGGGAACCTGTGGCTCGCGGACAGGCTCGCCGGACCGCCGTCGGAAGGGTCGCGCGGTGCGTTCCGCGACGTCTTCGATCGCCTGAGCGACGCGGCGCGAGCGGCCGAGCAGGGCTCCGGGAACCCGTGGTCGACGAGCCGCCCGCCGCGGCCCGTCGGCGGAACGGCGAGCGAGATCGACCTCCCGGATCTCGTCCCCGTCGGCCGGTGGCTCCTCGTCGGCTTCTCGTTCCTCGCCGTGCTCGGCGCGGCCGGCGCGCTCGCCGGGTCGTGGGAGACGATCCTGCTGTGGCAGAACCGCGTCCCGTTCTCGACGACCGGCGCGCCCGTCACCGACCCGATCTTCCATCGCGACATCTCGTTCTTCCTGTTCGATCTCCCGTTCCTGCGTCTCGTCCAGTCGTTCGTCATCGGCGTCCTCGCCACGAGCCTCGTCGTCACGATCGGCCGCTACGCCCTCGCCGCGGTGGCTCGCGGGGTGGCGGTGACGAACGCCGTGCGGCTCCACGTCGCGGTCCTCGGCGCGTTGCTGCTGCTGGGGATTGCGGTCGGCTACCAGCTCGACAAGCTCGAGCTCGCCTACGGCGGTCGCGGCATCGCGACGGGCGTCGGCTACACGGACGCGAACGCGCAGTTCGGGGCATACGACATCCTCGCCGTGATCGGCGTCATCGCGGCCGTGGTCGTCGTCGTCACGGCGCTCACGCGACGCATCGCGTACCTCGGCGCGGCGGTCGCGGTCTGGCTCATCGCATCGCTCGTCGTGGGGCGCATCTACCCCGAGGCCGTACAGCGGCTCGTCGTCAACCCGAACCAGTTCGCCCAGGAGCAGCCGTACATCGCGAACAACATCTCGATGACGCGGCTCGCGTTCGGGTTCACCGACGCCGCGGGGAAGTCCGTCTGGGACGACTCGCGACGCTACGAGGGGACGGCACCGCTTACGCAGGCCGCAATCACGAACGAGAAGACGACGTTCGACAACGCGCGGCTGTGGGACTACCGCCCGCTCGGCGACACCCTTGACCAGCTCCAGACGATCCGCCGCTACTACGACTTCTTCGACGTCGACACGGATCGCTACTCGATCGACAACACCGAGCGCCAGGTGATGCTCTCCGCGCGCGAGCTGGACCTCGGCGGCAACCCGAATGCCACGGGGTTCGTGAACAAACGGATCATCTTCACCCACGGCATCGGCGTGACGATGGTCCCGGTCAACGAGGTCACGGCCGAGGGCCAGCCGGAGCTGTTCATCCGCAACCTGCCGCCCGCGTCGAGCTCCGGCGCGCCGAAGATCACCGAACCGCGGATCTATTTCGGCGAGCGCCCGAGCGACTACATCGTCGTCGGCGCAAAGCAGGCCGAATTCGACTATCCGCGCGGCGCGCCGGATCCGGGCGCCACCGACGTCGGCGGCGTCGAGACGCGCTGGAGCGGCAAGACCGGCATCGGGCTCGACTCGACGCTCGCGCGCTTCCTCTTCGCGTTCCGTTTCGGCGACCTCGACCTGATGATCTCCGACCAGGTCACGCCCGACAGCAAGCTGCTGTTCCATCGGAGCGTGAGCGATCGGGTGCCGCGGCTCGCGCCGTTCCTCCACTACGACAAGGATCCGTACATCGTCATCGACGGCGCCGGCCGCCTCGTCTACATGTGGGATGCGTACACGATCAGCGACCGCTTCCCGCACGCCAACGAGTTCTCGCCCGACGATCTGGGCGGCGACACGGGTCTCGCGGGCTCGCCGTTCAACTACATCAGGAACAGCGTCAAGGTCACCGTCGACGCCTACGACGGCACCGTGACGTACTACGTCGCGGATCCCGGTGACCCGCTCATTCGAGCCTGGCAGGGCGTGTTCCCGGGCCTGTTCAAGCCGCTGTCCGCGATGCCCGCGGACCTCGCCGCGCACATCCGCGTTCCCGAGGA
>DATFPL010000080.1:0-8505 GCA_035264845.1 Candidatus Limnocylindrales bacterium
AGTCGACGAGGATCTCCTTCGCGCGTTCGAGTTCGAGAAGGAGTGCTACGAGTTCATCTACGCGGCGACGTACCTGCCCGAGTGGACGTGGGCGCCGCTCGAGGGCATGCGCGCGCTCGTCGCGGAGGCTGCGCGTCAGTGACGGACGAGGACTTCGCGCACCTCGCCCTGCTGCACAGCATGGGCGACACCGCGATGCCGCGAATCGCTGTCGAGCTTTCGGGCGACGCGGCGCCCGAGCTGGTCTGGCGGAACGAGCTCGGCGGCCTGACGTTCCGGATCGCCGACCGATACCTCAAGTGGAACCCGCGCTCGACCGGCATAGACCTCGAACGCGAACGGCGGCGGCTCGACTGGATCTCCGCGCGGCATCCAGCGCCGCGCGTCGTCGACTACGGCTTCGACGGAGACGCGGAGTGGCTGCTCACCGAGGCAGTGCCTGGCGAGACGGCCGTCGGCGACAAGTGGCGCGCTCGCCGCTCCGACGCGATCCGGGCGATCGCGTCCGGCCTGCGCGCGATCCACGCCCTTCCGACCGGCGACTTCCCGGCAGGGTGGACGGCTGAGGTGTGGGTCGGGCGCGAGCCCGCCTCGCTCGGTCCACGCCCACCGATCGACGATCCCGTCCTCGTCCACGGAGACGCATGCGCACCGAACACGCTCATCTCGGACGAAGGCAAATGGACCGGGAACGTCGATTTCGGCGACCTGGGCGTCGGCGATCGCTGGGCTGATCTCGCGGTCGCGTCGATGAGCCTCGACTGGAACTTCGGCGAGGGCCACCAGGGAGAGTTCCTCGACGCGTACGGCATCGAGCCGGACGCTGAGCGGATCCGCTACTACCGTGCGCTGTGGGACCTGGAGTCATGATCCACGAGAGCCAGTCGCACGTCCGCCATCCGGCGCATCGTCTCGACATCGAACGGGTCGCGGAACACCCAGATCACCTCCGCGACGCCGATCTCGGCGAAGCCTCGAACGTAGTCGGCGACCGCCTCTGGCGGACCCCACGCGTTGAGCCCGCGCGCCGAGCCGTCGGAGCCCGCCTCGCCACGGAGCCCGTGCCGCGCGGCGATCTCGTCGTACGTCCGCTCAGCGGCTGCGGCGTCGTCGCGGATGACGACGTCCATCGTCACCGTGCGCTCGATCGCCTCGAACGGCCGGCCCTCCTCGGCGCATCGCTCGCGCAGGACATCGGATGTGCCGGCGACTCGGTCGACGCTGCCGAACCCGTTCCAGAGGTCCGCATACCGGGCGGTCGTGCGAAGCGTCTTCTTCGGTCCGGAGCCACCGATGAGGATCGGCAGATGCTGTTGAAGGGGACGCGGCTCGCAGACTGCGTCGTGGAACTGGTAGAAGCGGCCCTCGTGCGTGACCCGCTCGCCGTCGAGCAGGCGGCGGATGAGCATGACCGCCTCGTCGAGGCGATCGAGACGCTCCCCGAACCCGCTGCCGAAATCGATCCCGAATGCGTCGTGCTCGCGCTCGAACCAGCCGCCGCCGATGCCGAGAATCGCGCGGCCCTCGCTGACGTGGTCGAGTGTCGTTGCCAGCTTCGCCGTCAGCCCCGGGTTCCGAAACGTGTTCGCGGAGACGAGGAGTCCCAGGCGCGCGCGCTTCGTGACCGCCGCGACAGCGGCGAGCGCGCTCCAGCCTTCGAGCTTGGCGTCGTGCCAGTCGCCCTCGTCGGCGAGCAGGTGGTCGTCGAGCCAGATCGTGTCGAACCCCGCCGCCTCCGCCTCGACGCAGGCATCGCGGAGGGCGGGCCAGCTCGTTCTCTGGATCCAGAACCCCGCACCGAACCGCACACTCGCCTCCTTCGCCCGCCTATCGTACGAACATGACGGCCGACGTGACCGCCGCTCTCGTCCCGCGCGACTACGACGCTGCCGCGGTCGTGCCGGCCCCTTTGCGGACCGCGATCCTCGCGTGGTACGACGCCCGCGGTCGGTCGCTGCCGTTCCGCGCCAGCCGTGACCCGTACGAGATCCTCGTCTCCGAGACGATGGCGCAGCAGACGCAGATCAGCCGTGCTGCGGAGAAGTGGTCAGGCTTCATTGCCAGGTTTCCGACGTTCGAGACGCTCGCGGCGGCAGCACCGGCCGACGTGCTCCGCGCGTGGCGCGGCCTCGGCTACAACCGCCGCGCGATCAACCTGCGCCGAACGGCCATTGCCGTCGTCGAGGAGCACGGCGGCCGCCTCCCGCGAAACCCTGCCGCGCTCGAGCGGCTGCCGGGGATCGGCCCGTACACCGCGCGCGCCGTCGCGGCGATCGCGTTCGCCACGCCCGTCGGCGCCGTCGACACGAACGTCCGGCGCGTGCTGTCGCGCATCGCGGGCTGCGACGGCGCGATCCCGCAGCGTCCACTCCAGGCACTCGCGGACGCGGTGGTGCCTCCGGACCGCGCCGCCGACTGGACGCACGCCGTGATGGACGTCGGCGCGACGTTCTGCCGCTCACACCGCCCGGCGTGTGACCCCTGCCCCGCCCGCGCGTGGTGCCGCTTCGACGCCGCGTCCCACGCGGACGCGTGGCCGCGTGCTGCCCGACACACCCCGCAGCCGCGTTTCGCGACGACATCGCGCTGGCTCCGCGGTCGGATCCTTCAGCGGCTCACTGGTGCGCCCGGTGATGAGTGGTGCCACGTCGACGCGCCGCTCTGCGACCACGACGAGAGCGCGGTCGCGGCGGCCCTCACCGCGCTTGCCCGCGACGGCCTCGTCGAGCTCGACGCGACCCGGCCACGTCGGGCGCGGCTGCCGGTTGGCTGAACGTAGGCCCGGATTGGCTCCGCTACCCTTGACGACGATGGCCACCGAGCATCGCGCCGCGACGTCCCCCGCGACCCGCCCGGCCCTGCCGGCAGACGATCCCGAGCTGTTCGACCTCGACTTGCGCGCGCTGCGGACACGGTGGAGCGAAACGGCGGCGCGAAGCCCGATCGGGGCCGAGGCGATGTCCGGTGCCGATCGTCGCGCGCAAGCGCTCGGCATGCCGGGCGAGCGGCTGATGGAGCACGCCGGCACGGCCGTTGCGGCGGCCGTCAAGGCACTCGCCGTCGACCAGGAGCGGTGGGGCATCGGTCCCATCCTCGTTCTGGCCGGTCCGGGCAACAACGGCGGAGACGGCTCCGTCGCCGCCCGGCGGCTGGCGCTCGCGGGCGCGACCGTCATCGTCGCGCTCGTTGCGACGGAGGCGCGCCCCACGACGCCCGATGCGGCGCGCAACTGGGATCGGCTCGACGGCGACCGCCGGATCACCCGCGTCCACGTCGCCGTCCCGCGAGAGGCCGCGATCCTCGCCCAGGGCATCGAACGGGCATCCGTCGTCGTCGACGCGCTGCTCGGCACGGGCGTCCGCGGCGTCCTTCGGGACCCGATCCGCACGGCGGTCGAGACGATCCGCCACGCGCGCGAGCTCGGGGTCCCCGTCGTCGCCATCGATACGCCGACGGCGGTCGATCTCACGTCGGGCGATCCGTCGGACCCCGTCGTCCGCGCCGACCTCACGGTCACCTTCCATCGCCCCAAGACCGGGCTCCTCACGAAGCGGGGAGCGGCGTTCGCCGGCCGCGTCCTCGTCGCGCCGATCGGCATTCCCTCCAACGCGGACCGCGTCTGACATGAGCGAGCCAGGGTCGGACAGCCCGTCGCGCTGGCAGGACGAGCTGCGATCCGTGCTGCTCGTCGCCGTGCTCGTCGTAGCGGCCGTGCTCGTCGTCGCGGCGGCCGCGATCTTCATTCCGCCGGTCGGGCAGCTCTTCAACCGGATCCCGGTAGCCATCGCGGTCCTCGTGCTCGGCACGGGCTGGGTCCTGTGGCGGATCACCCGGAGACCGGCGGCGCCATGACGGCCATGCCGCCGCTCGATCACCGACGTGCGGATCTCGAGGCGCTCGGCCGCGAGACGTGGGACGTCGCGATCGTCGGCGGCGGGATCGTCGGCTGCGGCGCGCTGCTCGACGCCGCGAGCCGCGGGCTCAAGGCGTGCCTCGTCGAGCAGGACGACATCGCCGCCGGTACGTCGAGCCGATCGTCACGCCTGATCCACGGCGGGCTGCGGTACCTCGAGCAGTTCCGGTTCGGGCTCGTCTTCGAGGCGCTGGCCGAGCGCTCCCGGCTCCTTCACCTCGCGCCGCACCTGGTGCGGCTCGAGCCGTTGCTGTTCCCGATCTACGGTCTGCCGCTGCTCCACCGCGCGTTCTACGGCTCGGGGATCCTGCTGTACGACCTCCTCGGATCGCGGCGCGAAGGCGGCTTCGCCGATCACCTGGGCCGCGACGAGGCACTCGAGTGGACGCCGTCTCTCCACCGCGACGGCCTGCGCGGCGGAATCGTCTACCACGACGGCGTCGAGGACGACGCCCGCTACACGCTCGCCGTCGCCCGAACCGCCCGCTCGCGTGGCGCGACCGCGGTCACGCGCGTCCGCGCAACGAGCCTCATCGAGCGCGGCGGCCGCGTCCGCGGTCTCGGCGTCCGCGACCTCGCGTCGGGTTCGGACATCGACGTCAGGGCGTGGAACGTCGTCGACGCGACTGGCGTGTGGGCCGCGTCCGCGGACTCGCCGCTTGGGACGGGCGGCCGAGTGCTGCCGAGCAAGGGCGCGCATCTGATCGTGCGTCGCGAGCGGATCGAGAGCCGGACCGGGCTGACGATCCGCGTCCCTGGCAAGATCGTCTTCCTCGTCCCGTGGCCGGGCCACTGGCTGATCGGCACGACCGACGACGCGTATGACGGACCACCCGACCGCCCGTACGCGACTTCGCAGGACGTCGAGGAGCTGCTCGCGGCGGTGAACCGGACGCTTGACGTCGACCTGACGCGAGACGACGTCGTCGGCACGTACGCCGGGCTCCGGCCGCTCGCCGTCGAGAGCGCAACGGGGCCGACGGTCAAGGCGTCTCGCGAGCACCGCGTCACGGCCGACAGGCCGGGCCTCGTCCGCGTGACGGGTGGCAAGTACACGACGTACCGGGTCATGGCGAAGGACACGATCGACGCAGCGCTGGGTCCGAATGCGCGCCATCGCCCCAGCCGGACCGCGAACCTGACGCTCCTCGGCGCCCTGCCGCGGCCGGAGCTCGACGCGCTGGCGATGCGCCTGACCGCCGAGGCGGGCCTCGACGGCGAGCTGGCGACGCGGCTGGTCGACCGCCACGGGTCCGAAGCGCGGGACGTCGTCGCCCTCGGTCGCGAGCTGGGGCTGCTCGGTCGCCTCGGTCCGGGCGTCGACAACATCGAGGCCGAGGTCGCGTGGGCCGCTCGCCGCGAGCTGGCCCTGTCCGTCGACGACGTCCTGTCGCGGCGGACGCGGCTGGCGCAGGAGCGCCCGGACCGTGCGGCGTCGCTCGCGCCACGCGTCGCGGAGCTCCTCGGGCGGGAGCTGGGCTGGGACGCCAGGCGGCGGACGCGCGAGGTCGCGGCATTCGTCACCTCCGCGCAGCGGGAGTTCGCGGTCCCCGCGGCGGTCGAGCCGGTGCCGGCCGCCGCACCCGCACCCGAACCGGCCTGAGTGGCGCCGGACCTCGTCCTCGCCCTCGACCAGGGCACCACGTCTTCCCGGGCGATCGCGTTCGACGCTCTCGGTCGACCCGTCGCCAAGGCACAGCGCGAATTCGAGCAGCGGTACCCCGCGCCCGGCCACGTCACCCATGATCCCGAAGCGATCTGGGAGAGCCAGCTCGGCGTCGCGCGGGAGGCGATCGAGCGGGCGGGCGGCATCGAGCGGTTCGCCGCGCTCGGCATCGCCAACCAGCGGGAGACGACGATCGTCTGGGACCGCACGACCGGCCGCGCCGTCGCCGACGCGATCGTGTGGCAGAGCCGGATCACCGCGCCGTTCTGCGATCGCCTCCGCGCCGACGGCCACGAGCCGCTCTTCCGGTCGCGCACCGGGCTCCCGCTGGACGCGTACTTCTCGGGGCCAAAGATCCGCCACATCCTCGATTCGGAGGGCGGCCTCGCCGAGCGCGCCGCGGCGGGGCAGCTGGCGTTCGGAACCGTCGACTCGTTCCTCATCTGGCGACTGACGGGCGGGCGCGTCCACGCCACGGACGTTTCGAACGCCAGCCGGACGCTCGTGTTCGACATCCACCGTCTCGCCTGGGACGACGACCTGCTCGAGATCGTCGGCGTGCCGCGCGATGTGCTGCCGGAGGTTCGCCCCACGTCCGGGGTGTTCGGCGAGACGGAGTCATCGATCTTCGGCGCTTCGATCCCGATCGCGGCGGCGGCGGGCGACCAGCAGGCGGCGACGTTCGGGCAGGCGTGCTTCGGCCGCGGCCAGGCCAAGAACACCTACGGGACGGGCGCGTTTCTCCTCCGGAACACGGGCAGCGAGGCGATCGAGTCCAGCCACGGACTCCTGACGACCGTCGCCTGGCAGCTCGCGCCCGACGGTCCGGCGACGTACGCCCTCGAGGGTTCGGTGTTCGTCGCCGGCGCGGCAGTCCAGTGGATGCGCGACGGCCTCCGGGCGATCGGGGCGTCGGGGGACATCGAACGGCTCGCGGCCGGGGTGGAGGACACGGGCGGCGTGTACCTCGTGCCGGCGTTCGTCGGCCTCGGCGCGCCGTACTGGGACCCTGACGCAAGGGGCGCCCTCCTTGGGCTGACGCGGGGGACGGGACTGCCGGAGATCGCGCGCGCCACGATCGAGTCGATCGCCTACCAGGTCGCGGACGTCCTCGAGGCGATGGACGCCGACGCGGGCACCGCCGACGAGGCGCTCCGCGTCGACGGCGGCGCGGCGGCGAACGACACGCTGCTTCAGTTCCAGGCCGATCTGGTCGGCCGCCCCGTCGAGCGGCCCGTCGTCGCCGAGACGACGGCGCTTGGAGCGGCGTACCTCGCCGGCCTCGCAATCGGCTTCTGGCCGGACCAGGCGGCGCTCGCGAGCAACTGGGCGCTCGACCGCCGATTCGAGCCGCGACTCGGTACTTCCGAGCGCGAGAACCTGCTGAGGGGCTGGCGCCGAGCCGTCGAACGGACGAGGGGCTGGGCAGCGGCGGGAGGGTGATGCCGGAAAGCGTCGCCACGGTGCATTGAAGGGGATTGGAGGGGGCTGTACACGCTCAAACAGAGCCTGTAAACTCCTGCGGCAACGCCACGGGAAGGCCCGTGGCCATAGATTTCAGTAGCTCGTCGAAAACTCGGACTCCTCTCACGGCTGACGCGAGAACCCGTAGGGATCGCGCGGCTACCGAGAGGAGTTTTGGTTTTCGTGTACAACGACAAGAATCTGACCTGCGCGGACTGCGGACAGGAGTTCGTCTTCACCGCGTCCGAGCAGGACTTCTACGCCCAGCGTGGTTTCACCGAGCCGCGCCGGTGCCCCTCCTGCCGCGCGAGCCGCAAGGCTGCTCGCAACGCATCTGACGGCGGCGGCAGCAGCAGCAGCAGCTACGGTGGCTACGGGGCCGGCGGCGGCTACAGCGCCGGCGGCTACAGCGGTGGTGGTGGCGGCGGCGGCGGCGGTGGTGGTGGCTACGGCTCCCGCGATCGCGGTCCCCGCGAGATGTTTGCGGCAACCTGCTCGAACTGCGGACGCGAGGCCCAGGTCCCGTTCCGCCCGACGAGCGGCAAGCCGGTTTATTGCAGCGACTGCTTCCGCACGATGCGGGGCGGCTGACAAGCAAAGAGTCCTCTCGGTGCGGGCCCATGGTGGGCTCGCAAGCACCGCGTGAGATACGTTCCCGACCCGGGCTGTCAGCCGGCCCGGGTCGTTCGATTCTCCGGGAGTGCCGCTCTCAGCCCTGCTGGCGCCGCCCGCCGAGCAGCCCCAGGTCGAACTTGCGCTCGGTACCGTGAAGCAACCGATCGATGTTGTCGGCATGGGCGAGCCAGATGAGCGCCGGGCCCACGACCGCGTAGACGAGATAGGCCGGCGGGATCGCGCCGCTCGCAACGGCCCACAGGATGAGCATCGCCGGGAACATTGCGGCGGAGCCGAGTAGCGACCCGAGGGACACATAGCGCGTCGCCAGGATCACTCCGACGAACACCGGCGTCGCGAGGAGCACGGCGAGCGGCTGGATCACGAGCATCGTCCCGACGCCGGTCCCGACGCCACGTCCGCCGCCAAACCCGAGGAAGATCGAGCGCGACGAGCCCACGACGGCCGCCGCGGCGCACAGCACCTCGACGGTCGAGTCGCCGCCCGTGACGAAGCGTGCGACGAGCACCGGCACGAAGCCCTTCAACAGATCGCCGGCTACGACGAGCGCGGCCCACTTCCGGCCCAGGGCGCGTAACGCGTTGGTCCCGCCCGTACGCCCCGAGCCGACGCTCCTGGGATCCGGGCCGCCGGACAGCCTCGCGACGATGACGCCCATCGGGATCGACCCCGACAGGTACGACGCCACGATCAGGAGGAGATCGAGGATCGGTCGCTCCATCGCTCCGTCGCGCGCTCCCGTGCGGATTCGGGCGGGAGTCTAGCACCGCACATTTCCGGCGCCGTCACCTTCGACACGGTCGCGATGTCATCCTCGCTGCATGGA
>DATFPL010000081.1:0-2762 GCA_035264845.1 Candidatus Limnocylindrales bacterium
CAGCTACTTCCCGGCGCGCAACCTCGCCAGTCCGAACCAGGCGATGAACGCGTCGTTCGATCCATTCCGGCTCGTCAACACGTACGGCGCGTTCGGGAGCGTTGGGCGGCGGCGGTACGAGGTCGTGATCGAGGGCACGGACGGCGACGACCCGGCGACGGCCGAATGGCGCGAGTACGAGTTCTTCGCCAAGCCGGGCGACCCGAACCGGCTGCCGGTGCAGATCGCCCCGTACCACCTCCGACTCGACTGGCTCATGTGGTTCCTGCCGCTGTCCCCGATGTACGGCGAAGGCTGGTTCGTGCCGTTCCTCGTCAAGCTCCTCCAGGGCGACCCGGCAATCCTCCGCCTCCTTCGCCGCAACCCGTTCCCGGACCGCCCGCCGACGTACGTTCGCGCCAGCCTCTACCTGTACCGCTTCACCACGTGGCGCGAGCTCAGGGAGACCGGCGCGTGGTGGATCCGGACGCCGGCCGGAATGTTCGCCGAACCCGTCCGGCTTCGGCCCACGCCCTGAGCGCCGCTACGATCCCGGGATGACGAGCAGCTCAGGCAGCCCGGTCGACGCGGTCGTCGTCGGCAGCGGCCCGAATGGACTCGCGGCCGCGATCGAGATCGCCCGAGCGGGCTACTCGGTACGCGTCCTCGAGGCTGCCGCGACACCGGGCGGTGGCACGCGGTCCGCGGAGCTGACGCTGCCGGGCTTCGTCCACGACGTCTGCAGCACGACGTATCCGTTCGGGCGCATCTCGCCGTTCTTCGCGTCGACGGGCTTGGCCCACCGCGTGACGTGGATCGAGCCGCCTGCATCGGTCGGGCATCCGCTGGACGACGGCACGGCAGTCCTCGTCGTTCGCGACGTCGCGGGCACGGCACGCGGATTCGACAACGCCGACGACGCGCGCGCCTACGAGCGCCTCCTCGGCCCGATCGTCCGCCACTGGGACACGCTCATAAGCGACGCCCTCGCGCCGTTCCACGTGCCGTCGAACCCGGTCCGCGCCGCTGGGCTCGCGCACTTCGGGCTGTCGGCGATCCAGTCCGCGACGTCTGTTGCGCGGCGGTTCGACGGGGAGCGGGCGCGGGCCGTGTTCGCCGGCGCCGCGGCCCATTCGATCATCTCCCTGACCGAGCCGTTGAGCGCGGCCGCGGGGCTGTTGATGCTCACGACCGCACATCGCGACGGGTGGCCGCTGGTAGCCGGTGGCGCGGGACAGATCGCGGACGCCCTCGTCGCGGAGCTCGCGTCACTCGGTGGTGCAGTCGAGACGGATCACCGCGTCACGAGCCTCGACGACCTCCCTCCGCATCGTGTCGCGCTCTTCGACGTCGGGCCGAAGGCGCTCGCCGCGATTGCCGGCGACGCGCTCCCGTCGTCGTTCCGTCGGCGGCTCAGCCGCTACCGATACGGGGGCGGCGTCTTCAAGATCGATGCCGCGCTCGATGGGCCCATTCCGTGGCGCGCGGCGGAGCTCGCACGCGCCGGGACCGTCCACCTTGGCGGGACGTTCGAGGAGATCGTCCGCGCCGAGGGCCAGGTCGCGCGCGGCCGTACGCCCGAAAGCCCGTTCGTCCTGCTCGCCCAGCAGACGCTCTTCGACCCGGGCCGCGCGCCGGAGGATCGCCACACGGTTTGGGCCTACTGCCACGTCCCGAACGCGTCGCCAGTTGACATGACCGAGGCGATCGTCGCGCAGGTCGAGCGCTTCGCGCCGGGTTTCCGCGACCGAATTCTCGAGCTGCGGTCCACGGCGCCCGCCGACCTCGAGGCGGCCAACCCGAACGACGTGGGGGGCGACATCGCCGGCGGCCGGATCGATCTGCGGCAGCTGTTCACGCGGCCGTCGCTCCGCGTGCTCGACCCGTACTCGACGCCGAATCCGTCGCTCTTCATCTGCTCGGCATCGACTCCGCCGGGTGGCGGCGTCCACGGGATGTGCGGCGCGCTCGCCGCCCGCTCGGCACTGCGGCGCCTCAGGTCGGGAGCCTGACGCTCGTCATCCGCCGCCGCCCCTAGAGGGTTCGCGTCTCCGGCGCTTCGGAGTCCGACACCGGCTGTGAGCACGTCGGGCAGTACCAGCGCGCCTCGAGCGGCGTCCCGCACAGCGAGTGCCGGATCGGCTCGCCGTGCTCCGTTCGACGGTTGCCCCAGTCCGCAAGCAGCCGCAGAGCGCCGGCGAGATCGCGGCCGTCGCCGGTCAAGGCGTATTGCATCCGCGGCGGCCGCTCCTGGTACGGCCGCGAGACGAGGACGCCCTCGCGCTCGAGCCGGCGAAGCCGGTCGGTGAGGATGTTTGGCGCGATCCCCGGAAGCGCCTCCTGGAGCTCACCGAATCGCCGCGAGCCCTCCAGCAGAGCCTCGACGACGAGGAGGCTCCAGCGGTCGCCGACGCGTTCGAGCGCAGCCTCGAGGGGCGTGGTCGGAACCGGGCGCGTCATCGATTCCATGGTAGCGAGCACAAGGGGTTGCATTCCCGGCGATGTAGGTAGTAACTTGCAAGTCGCAACCTTACCATCGCTTCGGGAGTCCCCAGTGACCGCTTTCGACGACCTCCAGTCCAGCCTCTCCTCCGTCTCCGGGCGCGTCGGTTCCGGCGTGGTCGGTATCGGCTCGCGCCTGCGCGGGTCGGGCGTCGTCGTCGCCGACGGCAAGGTCCTGACGAACGCCCACAACATTCGCGGCGAGGAGGTCACGGTGTCCTTCCCCGGCGGCCGCACGACCCGCGGCCGGGTTGCCGGCGTCGACGTCGACGGCGATCTCG
>DATFPL010000082.1:0-6343 GCA_035264845.1 Candidatus Limnocylindrales bacterium
GCGGCAGGACTCGCCGGGAGGAAGCTCTCGGCGGCGTCGCTCTGGAGGAAGATCGCGTCCGGCCGGCGCTCGCGGATCGTCTCCATGGCCGAGGCGGCGCACGTCGCCACGTTGTCGATGGCCCGGACCCAGCCGCTCAGGTGCGTCGTCCGCTCGTTCCACCAGCCGTGATTCGCGGACAGCGTCGAGGTGACCTGGGGCTCGTTGACCGGGGTGTAGTAGCGGACCCACGGGTAGCGCTCGGCGAAGGCGGTCGCGTAGGCGAGGTAGCGGGCGGGAAGGCGCGGGTCGCCGATCCCGACGAGGTCGTCGGGGATGCCGAAGTGCATGAGGTCGGCAATCGGCTCGACGCCGGCGTCGCGGAGGGCCGCGAGCGCGGCGTCGGTCCAGGTCCAGTCGTACGTCCCGCTGCCGCGGTCGACGACGTGGAACGGGATGCCATAGCGGAGGAACCGGATGCCGTATTCGGCAACGAGTCCGATGTCCTCCGCGTAGCGCGTCCAGTGGCCCGTCTTGCGGAGCTCATCCTGGCGATGCCCACCCGCGATGATCGGCGCGGAGCACTCGATTCCGGAGGCGACGACGAACCCGCGATCGAGCTCGAGCCCGACGGGCGACGCAGCGTGCGACATGCTTCCCTCGTGACGGTTCCGGGCGCCTCCTCAGGCGCGGCTCGCGGCATCGTGACGCAACCGGACCGCCCCGTTCATGACGCTTTTGGACCATTCGGTACCACGACGGTCGTCCCCCGTTCCGTTGGCGTTTTGGGCCGGTGACCGCGGCGAACGATCCGCGGACGACGGACGCGGCGGCGCTCGAGCCCGACGCGCTCCGCGCGGCGCTGATCCGCGAGGTGCCCGATGCGGCGGCGTCGACGGACGTCAGGATCGTCCGCGCGCCCGGACGCGCGAACCTCATCGGGGAGCACACCGACTACAACCTGGGGCTCGTGCTGCCGGCCGCGATCGACCTCGAGATCCGGATGGCGGTCATGCCGACCGACGACCGGCAGGTCGCGGTGACGCTGCTCGCGAGCGGCGAGCGGACGTCGTTCGCGCTCGACGAGCTCCCACCGGACCATCACGGGTGGCCGGCGTACGTCGCCGGCGTAGCCTGGTCGCTGTCGAAAGCGGACGTCCCGATCCGCGGCTTCCGGGCCGTGCTCGCGAGCACCCTGCCCGTGTCCGCCGGGCTGTCATCGTCCGCGGCGCTCGAGCTCGCATCGGCGTGGGCGCTCATCGACCCGCCGTCGCTCGAGGCTCTCCACGTCGACGGGATGATCCTCGCGCAGCTCGCGCAGCGCGCGGAGAACGAGTACGTCGGGGTGAGGTCCGGGCTGATGGACCAGTTCGCGTCGTCACTCGGGCGAAACGGGGCGGCGATGCTGCTCGACTGCCGCTCCCTCGAGTACCGGGCGGTACGGTTGCCGCTGGAGGAGCATGTCCTCGTGGTGATCGACTCGGCCTCGCCTCGCCGCCTCGAGACGTCCGAGTACAACGCGCGGCGTGCGCAGTGCGAGGCAGCGGTCGAGGTCATGGCGGAGAGCGACCCGGACGTCAAGTCGCTCCGCGACGTCGACCTCCACAAGCTGGCGGGCATCGCGGGGCGGCTCGACGAGGTGACCGTCCGCCGCTGCGAGCACGTGATCCGCGAGAACGATCGGGTCGTCGCCGCGGTCAAGGCGTTCGAGTCCGGGGACTTCGCCTCAATCGGCAAGCTGTTCGCGGCGAGTCATGCCTCGCTCCGCGACCTCTACGAAGTGAGCTCGCCGGAGCTCGACACGCTCGTCGAGATCGCGACGTCGATCCCCGGCGTCGTCGGCGCGCGGATGACTGGCGCCGGGTTCGGCGGCTGCACGGTCAACCTCGTCGCCCGCGATTCGGTCCAGCGGCTTCGCGAGGCCGTCATGCGCGACTACCCGGCGAGAACGGGACTCCAGCCGCGCGTCTTCGTCGTCGAGGCGGTCGCCGGCGCGGGGCTGATGTCGTGACGCGGCCCGACGATCCGCGCCGAGCAGGAGAGGTGGAGCGACGGCTGGGCCTCGTCCGCGAGGTCCTCGACCGCCGCGGCGCGTCGCACGCGTTCCTCTCGGCAAGGAGGAACTTCTCGTGGCTCACGGCCGGCGGCGTGAACCACATCGTGCTCGCCACGGAGGCGGGCGAAGGCGGCCTGCTCGTGAGCCGCGGCGACGCCGTCTGCATCGCCCCCAACATCGAGGCGCGACGACTGGCGGACGAGGAGCTCGACGGACTGGGGATCGGCGTCGAGGCGGTCGACTGGTGGCGCGACGGCGGGATCGCCGCTGCCGCTCCACGGCGTGCCCGCGACCAGGTCCTCACCGATGCCGACATGGAGGCGGACCTCGAGCCGCTCCGAAGCGTGCTCGCGCCGCTGGACCGCGACAGGCTCGCGATCCTGGGCCGCGAGGGCACGAAGGCGGTCGAGGCGGCACTCGACGAGATGGCTCCGGGCGTCAGCGAGGCCGAGCTCGTGACGGACCTCGTCTGCCGGCTGGGCGACATGCGCGCGCCGGTTCTGCTGTGCGCCGCGGACGACCGAATCGTCAACTACCGCCACCCGCTCCCGAGCCGAATGCCGATCCGCCGGCGGGTGATGCTCATCCTCGTCGGCGAGCGATGGGGGCTGCACGTCGCGGTCACCCGGTTCCGCGAGCTCGAGCCCCTCAGCGACGACCTGGCGGCGCGGTTCGCGGCCGTGACGGAGGTCCAGGCCGCCATCCATCAGGCGACGCAGCCCGGCGCAACGCTCGGCGACGCCTTCGCCGCCGGGCAGGCAGCCTATGCCCGGGCGGGGTTCCCGAACGAGTGGCAGCTCCACCACCAGGGCGGCACGATCGCCTACCGCGGACGCGAGCGCGTCGCGACGCCAGCGGATCCGACGCGGATCGAGGCCGGCATGGCCTTCGCCTGGAACCCGTCGATCACCGGAGCGAAGGTCGAGGAGACGTTCATCCTCGGCGAGGACGGGCGCCGCGAGGTCGTGACCCAGGCCGACTGACGAACCCGGTGCGCCGCGCGGGGTCACTCCGTGACGATGCAGACCTTGCCCGCGTCGCCCTTGTCCGCAATCCGGTAGGCGTCCTCGACCCGATCGAGTGGCAGGCGGTCGGTCACGATCGATTCCGGGCGGAGGTTCCAGCGCACGAGGCGGTCGAGGAGCTCGGCCATGTGCCCAAGCGAAGTGACCCACGAGCCATGGACGGCGATCTGCTTGTGGATGAGCATCGGCGAGACCGCGATGTCGACGTTGCCGCCCTCCCCGACGAACGCGACGCGACCCCAGTCGCGCAGCGCCTCGATGGCGAGTAGCCGGCCCGCCGCCGCGCCCGAGGCGTCGACGCTCGCCTCGACGCCGCCACGAGATGCATCGCGGATGGCCTCGAGTGGGGACGCCTCCGCATCGAACGCCTCGTCGACGAGCCCGTGCTTCTTCGCGAGGTCGCGGCGGGCCGGCGCGACGTCGGCGCCGTAGACGGCGGAGGCCCCGAAGCCGCGGGCGAGCATCGCAACGGCCAACCCGACCGGCCCGAGGCCCGTGACGAGCACGCGGTCGCGGCCGCTGACCGCGATCCGGAGGAGCGACTCGTAGGCGGTCCCGAAGCTGCACGCAGCCGACGCGCCGTCGATGAACGACAGCTCGTCCGGGAGGTTGATGCAGGTGACCTCCTCGGCCAGCAGGTACGGGGCATGCCCCCCGTCGCGCTGCCAGCCGTAGGCGGCGCGGCTCGCTGACTTGCAGGCGATCATGTAGCCGCGCCGGCACTCGTCGCACATCCCGCAGCCCGCGATGTGGTAGATCGCGACCCGGTCACCGCGCTTGATCCGGCGGCACCCGGGACCGACTTCGACGACCTCGCCCGCGGGCTCGTGCCCGGCGATGACGCCCTGGTAGGCCTCAGGCCCGTGGCCGAGGTGCTCCCGGTAGATCGCCCGGATGTCGCTGCCGCAGATCGACGACGCGCGGACGCGGACGAGGACCTGGCGGTCGCCCGGCGTGGGGATCGGGACGTCGCGCCATTCGACGCGCCTGCCGCCCGGGAGGACCGCTCCCCGCATCGTGCTGCCCCGGCTTGTCGCTGGGCGGCTCATCGTCGTGTCGGTCATCGGGGGAGCCTAGCGCGGATCGCCGCGGCGGCCGTCCGGACCGCCGGGCTCGCGGTATCGCGTTCGTATCGCGCCGTGCAAGCGGGGTGCAACTGTGGGCGCGGGCAGGCGCGGATGGCCTCGACCACGCGTCCGCGATGCTGCGTCGGCCGGCAGCGGCCGGTTCTCGGGCGGATCGGGGGACAGTGTCGAATGAAGATCGGGGTCATCGTCCCGCAGGGATGGACCGGCGAATACGCCGGGTTCGAGCCGGTGGCAGCGTGGCGGCGAACCGTCGAGGTCGCCCAGGAGGCGGAGGAGCTCGGGTTCGAGTCGCTGTGGCTGTTCGACCATTTCCACACGACGCCCGACCCGACCGACGAGCTCACGTTCGAGGCGTTCACGACGCTGTCCGCGCTGGCCGCCCTGACGCGACGCGTCCGGCTCGGCCACATCGTGAGCTGCGCCTCGTACCGCAACCCGGCACTCCAGGCCAAGATGATCTCGACGCTCGACACGATCAGCGGCGGCCGCATGGAGCTCGGCATCGGTGCCGGCTGGAAGCGCGAGGAATGGGAGGCGTACGGCTACGACTTCCCGGAGACGCCCGAGCGGCTCAAGATCCTCGAGGAGTCGCTCGAGGTCATCACCCGGATGTTCGAGCCGGGGCGAGCGTCGTTCGACGGTGTCCACACCCGGATCGCGGGCGCGATCAACCTGCCGAAGCCGATCCAGAAGCCGCGCGTCCCGATCATGGTCGGCGGCAACGGCCGCAAGGTGACGTGGCGGCTCGCGGCGCAGTTCGCGGATGAGATCAACCTCGACAACATGCCGCCGGACGAGCTGCCGGGCGCGATGAAGGACATCGCGGCGCATTGCGAGGCTGTCGGGCGAGACCCGCAGGAGCTGCGCGTCTCCGTCCACATCTGGTGGGAGGCGCTCGAGAATGGCGGGTCGCCGGTGGACCTGATTCGCGCGTATCGCGAGGCCGGCGTGAGCCGAGTCATGGCGCTCGTGCGGTCGGCGGCGACCGATGCCGACGCGCTGCGGAAGTTCCGCGACGACGCCGAGCGAGCCGGCGCGGAGCTGGACGGCGCGACCGCCGATCGCGGCGTTCGCGCGGCCACCGAGCGCGAGGCCGCAGCAGTCGGCGACTGACGGCCGGCGGCGGCGCCGGTGGCGACTAGAATGCCGCCCGAGCGCGGCGCCGCCGCGTCGCGGGATGGACGAGGTGGCTGCGCGTGGGCGAGCGCCAGATCGCGATCGGCATCGATGTCGGCGGCAGCGCCATCAAGGCGGGCGCCGTCGATCTCGAGTCCGGGCGCCTCGTCGCGGAGCGGATCCAGGTAGACACGCCGCACCCCTCGACCCCGGCGGCGGTCGTCGAGCAGATCGTCGACCTCGTCAATCGGGTGTCGGCCGGCGATGCCCCGAACGCTCCGGTCGGCGTCACGGTCCCTTCGGTCGTGATCGACGGGGTCAGCCATACGGCCGCCAACATCGACGCGGGCTGGATCGGGTTCGATGCCGAGGCGGCCCTCGAGAAGGCGCTGGGTCGTGACGTCGTCGTCCTCAATGACGCCGACGCGGCAGGGCTCGCGGAGATGCGGTTCGGCGCCGGGCGCGGACGCAACGGCGTGGTCCTGATGCTGACCCTCGGGACGGGCGTCGGTTCCGCGTTGTTCGTCGACGGCAAGCTCGTCCCGAACACGGAGCTGGGGCACATGGAGATCCGCGGGATGGACGCCGAGAAGCGCTCCGCGGCGATCGCTCGCGTCCGCGACAACGAGTCGTGGGAACGGTGGGCCGCGGACCTCGACGAGCACCTGACGGCCATCGACCGGATCCTCTGGCCCAGCCTGATCATCCTGGGCGGCGGCGTCAGCCACGAGGACGAGAAGTTCGTGCCACTCCTGTCGATCCGGCCGCCGATCGTGCCGGCCGGCCTGGAGAACGACGCCGGGATCGTCGGCGCCGCGATGGCGGCCGCGGAACGAACAGCACCAGCCTGACGTCTGGGAACGGCCCAGTCGCGCTCTGGGAGCAACAAATCGCGGGAATCGAGGCGGTGCCCAGCGAGTTGCGAGCGTGACGGACGCACGGAACGAACCCTGTTTCCTCGTTTTGTTGCTTCACGCGCGCGGACGTGACGCACGGACGGGCTCCGGCGGGCTCCGGCGTATGATCGCGGCCCATTCCCGGCACCCTGCCACCCTCGCGGAGGACCACCGATGACGACC
>DATFPL010000083.1:0-2472 GCA_035264845.1 Candidatus Limnocylindrales bacterium
CCGGCCGCCAGCCGGGGTGCTCGAGATGGATCGGGTGGAGGGCGGCATCGGATACGTACAGGAGCTCCGCTCCTTCGGATCGGACGGCGACGGCAACGTGACCCGGTGTGTGGCCGGGCGACGCGATCACGGAGACGCCGGTGGCGACCTCGAACTCCGTCTCGACGAGCTCGACACGGTCGCGGAGCGGGCCCAGGTTGCGACGGGACCATTCGCCCATCACATTCGGCAGCCGGGCGAGCTCGGTCTCGTCCGTCCAGAACTCCCACTCGCGCCGTCCCAGGACCCACCGAGCCGCCGAAAAGGCGATTCGCCCGGCGTCGTCGACGTTTCCGCCGAGGTGATCCGGGTGCCCGTGGGTGATGACGACCGTGTCGATCGAGACGGGCGCGATCTCCGCCGCAATCAGGTTCCGCCGCAGCCGACCGACACGCGGCGTGAGGTCCCCGGCGCCGGTGTCAACGAGAACGCGTCGCGTCCCGGAGTCGATCACGAGCCCGCTGTACGGCGACGGAATCTCTGTCGGGTCGAGCCCGTGGCCGCGGACCGCTTTGTCGACGGCGGCCTCCGGCGCGTTGATGACGTAGTCGCGCGCGTCGTACCGCGCTTCGCCGTCGTTGACGGCGGTGCAGCGGATCGCGCCGACGTCGAAGGAGAACGTCTCCATCGGGAGCCCCTTTCCGCGTTCGAAGACTGTGCGCCGCGGTCGCGGGGGCGTCAACGGGGCAGGGGAAGCCGCGCGTACGGCCGCCGAGCCGGGAATCGGAGGCGCCGGCGAGATCAGGTGATCGCCGGCGCCACACATGAGACGACACGGCTAGCGGGAACTCATCGGTCCGGCCGCGCAGACGCAGGACGATTCGGGGATGCGCACCGTGAGTAGCCCCGCTACGGTTGCGCGGTGACGCTCCGATCCCTCCCGCACGGGTTCCGGCTCGGTGCCGCGGTCGTGTGCATCGCCTCCCTCGCGGCCGCCTGTGGATCGTCGGCGGCACCGGGGGTGACGACGCAGCCCGCGCCGGCCGCCGCGACCCCGAGGATCACCTTCCCGCCGCGGCCGACGGCGCTCCCGACGGCGACTCTGCTTCCGACGGCGACACCCGAACCCACGCCGGCGGGCGGGACCGAAACCGCGACCGACCTCGCGTCCGGCCTCCGGATCGGCTCGCCGTATCGCCTCGTCGCCAACTCCCGGAACACGGCCTTGACCGGCTCGTTCAAGTTCGACGTCGCCGGCCAGCACATCGAGGCCGCGATGAACGGGCGGGAGGTCTGGAACGGGTCCTCGCTCGTCGGCGCCGCGATCGTCATGCGGTTCACCGGCATGCCGATGACGACGCAGGTATTCGAAGCCGCCGCCAGGGGTGGCGCGAACAACGTCAACGGGCGCGTGACCTACGAGACCGTTCTCGGGACCCGCGTCGCCTACATCACGAGCCCGACGACGAGCGTCGGGATGTTCCCGCTCCACGGCTCGATCGTGATGATCGGCGGTACGACGGCGACGGGGACGAAGGCGCTCCTCGCGTCGGTCATCAAGGCGAACAAGTAGCGCGGCGTCGCGCCTCCTTTTCGCCAAATGCTCGCTACGTGCGCACGAGGCACCGCCCCGACCTCGCCGCGGCGAGTGCCACGCACGGGTTGGGACGTGTTTCCGCCATATGCGCACCGACCGAACGGATGAACGCGAATCCCGCGCCTCGTGCACGCCAGGTGCGCAAGTGGGGAAAACGCGCGGTTGCGGGGAGCGGCGGCCGCGGTTGGCGGGAGCCGCGGCCGCGTCGGAGTAGGATTCGCGCCTCTCCCCGCCGCTGAGCGCTTTCGATGACCCGGATCCTGCTCTACACCGGCAAGGGCGGCGTCGGCAAGACGAGCATCGCCGCCGCGACCGCGCTCCTGTGCGCCGAACGCGGCCTTCGGACGATCGTCCTGTCGACGGACATCGCCCACAGCCTCGCGGACGCCTTCGACGTGCCGCTCGGTGCCGAGCCCACGCGCATCGCGGCGAACCTCGACGGCCAGGAGCCGGACGTCTACCACAACATCGCCCGCTATTGGGGCACGATCCAGAGCTACGTCACCGAGCTGTTCGCGTGGCGCGGCCTCGACGACGTCATGGCCGAGGAGATGACCGTCCTGCCGGGCATGGACGAGCTCGGCAACCTGCTGTGGATCACCGACCACGTCGATTCGGGCAAGTACGACGTCGTCGTCGTCGACGCCGCCCCGACCGGCGAGACGCTTCGGCTGCTGTCGCTGCCCGACGCGAGCCGGTGGTGGATCGAGCGGATCGCGCCGATCGGGCGGCGGGTGAGCCGACTCGGCCGCCCCATGCTCGAGCGCGTCCTCGGCGTGCCGATCCCCCGCGACGAGGTGTTCGCGGCCGCTGAGCGGCTGCTCGATCGGCTTTCGGACGTCCATCGGCTGCTCAGCGACCCCGACCAGACGTCGGTTCGGATCACCGTCGCCCTC
>DATFPL010000084.1:0-6101 GCA_035264845.1 Candidatus Limnocylindrales bacterium
GCTTCTTCGCGGCGCAGGTGCGCCATCTCGAGGGCAAGGCCGCCTACGAGTACACCGGCACCCACACGAGCTTCGTCCGGCGCGAGCCGATCGGGGTGGTCGGTCAGGTGGCCCCGTGGAACTACCCGTTCTGGATGGCGATCTGGAAGATTGGGCCCGCGCTCGCCGCAGGGAACTCGGTGGTGCTCAAGCCTGCGACGGCGACGCCCCTCACGACGATCCGGCTCGCCGAGCTGGCGAAGGAGGCCGGGCTGCCCGACGGCGTCCTCAACATCGTGACGGGCCGCGGCGACGTCGTGGGTGCCGCACTTGCCGCGCACATGGACGTCGACCTCATCTCGCTGACGGGGGACTCCGCGACGGGGCAGAGGATCCAGCAGCTTGCGACGTCGAACCTCAAGCGGGTCCATCTCGAGCTTGGCGGCAAGGCGCCCTTCATCGTCCACGCGGATGCCGACATCGAGGCGGCAGCGCGCGGAGCGACGGCAGGTGCGCTGATCAACGCCGGCCAGGACTGCACGGCGGCGACGCGCGCGTACGTCCACCGCTCAGTCTACGAGCGGTGGCTCGCGCGGACGAAGGAGCTCTTCGAGAGCGTCCGCGTCGGCGATCCATTCGATCCGGCGACGGACATGGGGACGCTGATCTCGCAGGCCCAGGTCGAGCGCGTCGACGGCTTCGTCCAGCGCGCTCGGCAGGCGGGCGGGACCGTCGTCACTGGCGGCCGCCGGCCGTCGATCCCCGGCTTGGAAAACGGCGCCTTCTACGCCCCCACGATCGTGGCCGACCTGCCCCAAAACGCGGAGATCGTCCAGAACGAGGTCTTCGGGCCGGTACTCGCCGTGCTCCCGTTCGATTCGGACGAGGAGGCGCTGACGAAGGCGAACGACACGAGGTACGGCCTTGCCGCCTCGATCTGGACCCGCGACGTGTTCCGGGCGCTGGAGGCGGCCCGGTCATTGAACTTCGGCCACGTCCAGGTAAACGACCACCTGATGGTGACGTCGGAGATGCCCCACGGTGGCTTCAAGCAGTCCGGCTTCGGCAAGGACATGTCGACGTACTCGTTCGAGGAGTACACGCAGGTCAAGCACGTGATGCTCGAGCTGACGGGCGAGCCCGAGAAGGACTGGCACTACACGATCTTCGGCGACAAGCGACGGGAGTAGCGCCGTGCTCCCGCGACGGACGGCATCTCCAGGTTGCGCGCCGACGCTCTCGGGGCATTGCACGCGCTTTGCGCGCACGAGCACCCAGGACCGGAGTACTACGAGGCTGTCATACGTAGGGGAATGGACGTCTCGTCGGTTCCCCGTATCGTCGTCGCCACGATCCCGTCCCGTGCTGCCCCGTTTGGGGCGGGATCGACAGACGACGGAGGCCCCGCGCGGCGTGGACACGAGGACGGTCGACAGTCTCCAGGCGAAGGTCCAGCGGGCTCGCTGGCGGGTCCGCATGGCGACCGTCGGGAGCCCCGAGTGGGACGCCGCGGTGACCGGCCTCGAGGAGCTCGAGGCGGAGCTCGCGCGGCTCACGAAGCAGCGCCGGCTCTCCGGGACGGGGTAGTGGCAGGGGTGCGCGGTCCTGGGGACGACGGCACAGCGACCGAGCCGCAAAGCCGCAGACGCCCGTAGTCCTGGTCGTCGAGGCGACCCGTCGGCTCGCGAACCGACGACTCCGCCGGTAGGCCGCGCAATCCGAATGTCCGCCGAGCCGCGCGTCAGGGACGGCTCGCGGCCCTGGCAACGTCATTGAGCGTCACCGTCTCGAACGGCATGCGCTCCGCGCTTTTCTGCTCGACGATCGCCATCTCGAGCAGCTCCTGCGACACTCGCGCGATCTCGGCATCGAGATCGACTCCGTGCGCGCGCGGCGCCGCCAAGCGCTCTTCGACGAGCGCTTCGAGGGCCGTCGCCTGTGCCAGGACCTCGTCTGATGCGTCGAGTGCCGCGCGTGCCGCGACCGGATCCTCGAGCGTGGGGTTGAGGTCGGCCTTGAGGACCGCCAGGTATTCGATCCGCAACTTGTCGACATCAGCGCGGCAGCCCCGCGCTTCGCCGCTTTGCGCTGGCGCCGCCGCCAGTGCGGCGGCAGCTTCGCGCCATTCGGCAACAACATCGTGCCGCGATCGCATCGTGGCCCCCAAACGCTCCCCGCGGATTGCTCGAAATCGAGGGCGAGCCCAGTGGCAGTTTACCGGGAGCGGCGATGTACCGCCCGCGCTTCGCCCGTCGCCGTCACGCGCGGTCGCGCTGCGCGGCGAGCTCGTCGATCGAGACGTCGCGGCTGTTCATGTTGTCGCCGCCCTCGAGCTGGAGCTCGCTGAGCCGCAGCACCTCCGCGGACATCTGGCGAATCTCCTCGTCGAGCTTGACGGTGTCGCCGTCCGACACACCCTGCCTGGCCTTGACCAGGTCGCCCAGCGCGTTGAGTGCGCCGATGAACTCGTCGGACGTGCTGAGGATCGCGCCGGTCGCGGTTGACCGACCGGCCGTCTTGTCGAAACGTGTGAGGTACTCGCGCCGCAACGACTCGATGCGCGGCTCGAGGTCGCGGCCCGCGTTGCTTTCGGGACCGACCGCTTCCTGCGCGCGGACGAGCTCGCGCCACTGCTCGAGAATCTGGTGGCTCGTTCGCCCGTCGCTGTTGCTATCCGTCATCGCGCGGCGAGGATAGGTCGACCGGTCGGTCTCGCGCGTTGCGATTATCCGAGTGCCAATCCGCGACGCGGCCCCCCGGCCCGTCGCTCAGGCCGCCTCCGACGCCTCGACGGCGTGGACGACAATCGCCGCGGCGCGGTGGTCGGCGCGCTGTCGCATCAGGACGTCGTACTGCGAGCTGGCGATACGGAGCGCCGTCGCGTCGCCGCGGTCGCTTGCCCGGCTCATCCGCTCCGCCGCCCGGTCGGTCGCCCGCCGGTGGTGGCGAATGGTCGTCCAGTCGGTCCGAATGAGCTCGGCCATTTCGACACCCCTCGTCTGTCTTGTGCCACGTCGCGTTGGTACTTTCAGGCTATCCGCGACAGGCGTCCGGGCCAAGGCCGCGCAGGCGCATTTCGTTGATCCGATGCACCCGCCGGAAGCCACGTCAGTTGCCGTTTCCTCGGCCAACCGCCCCCGACCTCACGGACCACGGCGAGCCCGCTCGGCATGGCATCATCGGGTTCCCGCCAACGGAGGAGCCGAAGCCACCGTGCCCCCGATCACCGAGCTGACGCGCATCGAGCCGGTCCACCTCAGCCGCCTCGAGGCGCAGGGCATCTTCACGACCGGGCTCCTGCTCGAGGTGTCCGAGACGCCGACGCGTCGGCAGTACCTGTCAGACCAGGTCGATGCGACGCCGAACGAGGTGCTCAACTGGCGCGACGAGGCGCTCATGCTGAACCTCGCCGGGTTCCGCGAGGAGGAGCACCAGCTGCTCGTCCAGGCCGGCATCGAGGGGCTCCGCGACATCCTCGTGCTCGACCTGCCGACGTTCCGCGCCCGCGTCGGCCGCGGCGCCCAGGAACTCAACGTCGACCCGCCATCGGACCTCGTCCTAGAAGGCTGGTGGGAGCAGGCCAGGACCCTCGAGGACGAGTAGCGCAAACGAGCGCGCCGACGGTCGGGAAGGGGAGACCGTCTACCATGCCGGGATGGCCGATCGCGTCGCGCGCCTCGGGGCATCGGTGGTCGTCGCCGTCGCGACGGCGGTCGTCCTCCTTGCGATCTCGATCCCGCCGTTCCTGAACCCGGCCTGGGTGTCGTGGGAGCAGGGCCGCAGCGACGCCGTCGGCTGGACGGGCTACTCGTCGCAGGACCTGCGAACCGCGACCGACGCGATCCTTTCCGACCTCGTCCTCGGCCCGCCGGACTTCGATGTCGCGGTCGCCGGCGCGCCCGTCCTCGCGCCCGCGGAACGGTCGCACATGGTTGACGTGCGACGCGTGTTCATCGGGCTCGCGATCGCCGCCGTCGCGTCGGTCGTCGTGCTCGTGGTCGGACACCGGGTCGCGGGAGGCGGCGGTGGGTTCTGGGCAGCGGTGCGTGCCGGCGCGGCTGGGCTCGCCGTCGCCGTCGTGGCGATCGGGATTGTCGGCGCGTTCGCGTTCGACCTCGCGTTCGAGATCTTCCACCGGCTCTTCTTCGCCCGCGACACCTATACGTTCGACCCGCGGACGGCCCGGCTGGTCCAGCTCTTCCCCGAGCAGTTCTGGTTCGAGACGTCGATGGCCGTCGGCGTCCTGATCCTCGTCCTGTGCGCCGCGACGCGGCGTGTGGCGGGCGGCCGACGGTCGGGCACCGTCGCCCGCGGGACCGTCGGCGAGCGCCGGCTGGAGCCGTCGCGGTGAACGGGATCCCGATCGCGCGAATTCTCGGCTTCGAGGTCCGGATCCACGCGTCATGGATTCTCATCGTCGCCCTCGTCGCCGTCCTCGTCGTCGGCCAGCTCGAGGTGCTCGTCCCGACGGTGCCGGTCATCGTCCGCTGGCTCATCGGTGCGCTCATCGCGGCGGCATTCCTGCTGTCGGTGCTGGCGCACGAGCTGGGTCACGGGATCGCGGCGCGCCGCCGGGGGATCGACGTCGGGCCGATCACGCTGTATTTCTTCGGCGGCAGTGCGTCGTTCCAGCTCGAGTCGGAACGGCCGCGCGACGAGATGGTGATCGCGCTCGCGGGTCCGCTCGTGAGCCTCGCGATCGGCGGTGTCCTCGGCATCGCGGGCGTCGCGGCGGAGCAGACGTCCAATCCGACGATCGTCGCGGCCGGCGGCGTCGCGCTCGTGCTCGCCGCGCTGAACCTCGTGCTGGGTGGCGCCAATCTCGTGCCGGCATTCCCGCTCGACGGCGGGCGCGTCGTCCGCGCGGCGGTCTGGGCGAGGACGAACGACGAGCGCCGCGGGGCCAGGGCCGCAGCGGCGTGCGGTCGCGCCGTCGGGTGGATCCTCGTCGGCGCCGGGATCGCCCTCATCGTCGCAGGCGACACGATCGACGGGTTCATGCTGGGGCTGTCGGGCTGGTTACTCAGCACGGCGGCGCGCGGCATCACGCGGCGGCTTGCCGTCCAGGAGCTCCTTGCGGACGTGCGTGTCGCGGATGTGATGGAACGCGGGGTGAGTGGAATCGCGCCGAACCTCACGGTCGACACGTTCGCCGCGCAGCTCCTCGAGGGATCGAGCGGCGGCGCGCTGCCGGTGGTTCGCGGCGACGAGATCCTTGGGCTCGTCAGTGCATCGCAGCTGAGGCGGCTGCGGCGCTCGTCGTGGCCGAAGACCCGGGCAGAGGACCTGATGGTCGCCCCGCCGACGCTGCCGCTCCTCGCCGCGGGCGACACGCTGTGGTCGGCGCTCGACCGGCTCCGGCGTACCAACCTGGACGGGTTGCCGGTCGTCGAGGGCGCGGGGCTGCTGGGGGTCGTGACGCGGGACGCGATCGTGGCCACGATCCAGAGCCGCGCGAGGCTCCGTGGCGTGACGCTGCGGTGACCGTCCCGACCGCCAGCGCCCGCTCGGATCGCCTGCTCAGCGTCGAGGCGGCGCGGGAGCGGATCCAGCGCGAGGTGTCGCCGCTTCCCGTGGAGCGGCTGGCGCCGATCGATGCCGTGGGCCGCGTCGTCGCGGAGACCGTCGTGGCGGCAACGTCTCTGCCGCCGTGGGACAACTCCGCGATGGATGGGTATGCGATTCGTGCGGGTGACACCGTGGGTGCGTCCGAGGATCGCCCCGTGACGCTCCGCGTCGTCGGCGAAGCTCGCGCCGGCGCGGCGCCGGAGGCGACAGTCGAGCCTGCGACGGCCGTTCGGATCGCAACCGGCGCCATCGTTCCCGCCGGCGCTGACGCCGTCGTCCAGGTTGAGATGACGACACCGATCGACGCGGCGGGCGCCGCCGCCGGGCCGCGCGGCCGCGACGCGATGGGCCCGCTCCCGGCCGGCTGTCTCGTCCACGCGGCGGTGTCGGTCGGCGCGTCGATCCGCAGGATTGGCAGCGACCTCATGAAGGGCGACGGGATCCTCGAAGCCGGCGCGACCGTGACGCCGCCGGCGGTCGCGCTCCTTGCGGGCGCGGGCGTTGCCCTCATCGCCGTGCATCGCCGCCCCCGTGTCGCCGTCCTCGCGACGGGC
>DATFPL010000085.1:0-4991 GCA_035264845.1 Candidatus Limnocylindrales bacterium
CCATCCTCGCGGAGTCTAGGCCGGGCGGCACAGCCGTCGTGGCCGACGGCGTAGCGGGCGCCATGCGACCACAGCCGCGGCGTCACGCGCCCCGGCGTCACTCGTCGGCCGGCGCGCCGATCGCCTCGAATACGGCGTCGAGCAGCTCGGCGAGCCCGAACGGCTTCAACAGGACACCCTCCACCAGACCGTCTCGCTCCCGGGCGCGCGCGACGCTCGCCTCACGGGCGGTCATCAGGACGACGCGGATCGCCGGCCGGTCGGCGCGGACGCGCGCGGCGAGCTCCACGCCGGTCATGCCCGGCATCTCGATGTCCGTGATGAGCAGGGACGGCGACCGGTTCTCCTGGTAGACGACTCCGAGGGCGTCGCGGCCGCTTCCCGCGGTGAGAACCTCGTAACCGGCGCCGCGGAGAGCGTCCGCGATGAACCGCCGAACCGCGGGCTCGTCATCGACAACGAGGACTCGGGGTACGCGTCTCGCCGCGCGTTCCTCGGAGCCACGCGCCAGGTTCGCGGCTGCCGGCCCCGCATGCCCGGGGCCGGCAGGTTCGCGAGGCGCATCCTCCCCGGACACGGCGCGGCCGGGAGTGCCCGCCCCGGCGTGCCGCATCTGTCGATCGCCCTCCGTGCCCACGAGGGATCGGCCGGGTGCACCTCCCGGCTGCCGACAGCGTGGGGGGCACGTGGGGCGTGGCCAAGTAGGGCGAGTGCCGTATCCGCGGCTACGACACGGGGACGGCCGCCTCGAGGTCCGCAAGCGTCTCGATCTCGAGGTCCGCCGACACGCCGTCGGTGTCGCGCTCGCTCGTCGGGAGCGGCGAGTCACCCGGCCGCCGAACGAGGTACGCCGCCCGCCACCCCACTCGCTTCGCCCCGACGACGTCCGCGGCCCAGTCGTCGCCGACGTGGAGGATGGCCGCCGGCGCGGGGTCGCCGAGCGCCGCCGCGGTCACAGCGAAGATCCGCGGGTCGGGCTTGATCGTCCCGACTCGCTGCGACACGACGATCGCGCGAAACGATTTCGACCACCCTGCCGCCTCGACGAACCGGTCGATCGTCGCGGCGAGGGGCCAGTTCGAGAGGATCGCGAGCTCGTGGTGGCGGGCGAGGCGCTCGAGCATCGGGCCGACGTCCGCGGGCGCGGGCACGAGGTCCACGAACGCGAGGCTGTAGGCGTCGACCCCCCACTCCACCTCGCCCCGCTGCGATCGCGTCGCTGCCGCAGCGTCGTCCCAGCGCGCTCCGACGTCGGGGGCTCGCATGCCGCGCAGCCGCGCCAGGACCCGCACGAGACGCTGCGCGAGATCGACTTCGCGCATCTCCGGGACCTCCTCGCGAAACTGCCGCTCGCGCTCCTCGCTCCAGATGCGGAGGAATTCATCGGCCGGAAACCCGCCGAGCCGCTCCGCCACCTGCTCGGCAGTTCGAGCGACGACCGCCCGCAGCGTCGCCGCGGCGACGGGAACGAGCGTGTTGCCGAAGTCGAACGTGATCGCGCGGACGTCGCGAAGCGGGCCGCTCAGCGAACGGCGCTCGACGGGCAGATGTCGCGGAACGGGCAGTACGAGCAGGCGAGGTAGTCGGGCCTTGCGGCGAAGTCGCCGCCGCGGATTCCGGCTGCGGTGCGTGCGATTTGCGCCCGGGCCTTGTCGAGTCGCTTCGGGTCGACCTCAGCGCGGCCGACGAGTCCCGAGTCGAGGAAGTGGAGCTGGACCGCGTCGGGCAATCGCCCCGTCATCGCCTCGTAGCCCATGGCGTAGATCTGCAGCTGGAGCGAGTCGCGTGCCCGCTGCCGCGCGCGTGCCGGATCGCGGACGTCGCTCGACTTGTAGTCAGTGATCGTGACCCGCTCGCGGCCCATCAGCGGCAGCGTCGGCGTGACGACGTCCGCGGCCGCGATGTCGCGGCCTGGCTGTGCTTCCGCGCCGTCCTCCGTCATCGACTCGACGTCGACGCGGTCCCAGCGACCGCGGATCCGGTCGCCGCCGAGCATGAAGCTGAACTCGCGCTCGACGTAAGCCGGGATGACGGCGTCGGGTTGGAGCTGCGCCTCGCGGAACCGCCGCAGCGCCTCCCGCCCCGAGGCGAGCCGCGCCTCCTCGTGGTCGCGCGACAGGAAGCCGTCGTTCGACCACGCGCGCTCGAATGCCTCGAACAGCTCGTCGTCCGACATGACCTTGCCGTGGGCGTGCAACCGGTGGAATTCCTGCACGGCCTTGTGGAGCGCGGAGCCGTAGATCATCGCGTGGTGCGGCGCGACGGGCATCCGCAGCACGTGGCCGTAGCGGTACTTGAGCGGGCACGTCAGGTAGTCGTCGATCGCGTAGAAGCTGAGCATCAGCGGTTCGTCGGCGCGTCGCTCGCGGACGAAGGGCGCCGCCGCGGCCGCCTCGAATGTTGCGAGCCGCTCGAGCGGACGCGACGGCCGCGCGCCAGTGCCCGGCACACCGGAGGCGACGGGAAGGTCGAGCGCCTCGAGCACGAACGGCGAGATGCGCCGGGCCCTCGCCCCGCCGTAGTCGGCGGCGTGCGACAGGATCAGCTCGTCACGTGCCCGCGTCATCGCCACGTAGAAGAGGCGGCGCTCCTCCTGGAGCTGGAAATCCCCCTCCGGCAGCGTCTCCTTCACCAGCTCGAGCGGCAGTGCGAGCGACTCCGGCCGCGACCGCGCCGGAAACCGGTCGGTCACGAGCCCTGGCAGGAAGACGACCGGGAACTCGAGGCCCTTCGCCTTGTGGACGGTCAGAACGGCGACGGCATCCGCGTCGGGGTCGATGTCTGCCGTGGCCGGATCGTCCCCCGCCTCGACGAGCGTCTGGAGATGACGCGCTACGAAGACCGCGCGATCGTCGGCGAGGAGCGCCGATTGCGTCCGGACGATCTCGAAGAACCGCGCGATGTTCTGGAGCGCCTCCTCCGCGGCCGGCGTCTCCGCGGCGGCGAGACGCGCGAGCTGTCCCGTTCGCCGGAGGAACGCGTACAGCACCTCGCCGGCAGGCCGCTCGCCGGCGAGGTCGAGGAACGCGCGGATGTCCGCGACGAGCCGCGACGTCGCCGTCCGCGTCGCGGGCGCCACGCGCAGGATCCCAGGCTGCCGGTCGACCTCCTCGAGGACGTCCCACACGGATCGGTTCCGGCGCCGCGCCATGTTGACGATCGACGTCAGGTCCTCCCCGCCCAGCGCATAGACGTCCGATGCGGCGAGCGCGTACACGTCGGTGCTCGACGACGGATCGGCGACCGTCCGAAGAAACGCCAGCAGCAGCCGAACCTCCGGCCGCGCGTAGAGCCCTGACGTTCCGGAGAACCGCCACGCGATCCCGGCGACGTTCAGGCTCCGGAGGATCGGGTCCGCGGCCGCGTTCGCGCGAACGAGCACGGCGTGGTCCCGCGGCCGCGCGCCGGCCTCGATCCGCCGGCCGATCTCCGCCGCGACCCAGTCCGCCTCCTCCGATCCCGTCGCGAACGCCTCGAGCCTGACGGGCGCGGGCACGTCGGCGGACCGCTCCGCGCGGAGCCGCTTCGACAGGCCGCTTCGGACCTCAAGGCGATCCGGGTCGTTGAACCGGACGAGCCGGTACGACGCGTCAAGGATCGGCGCGAGCGACCGGTAGTTGCGACGCAGCACGACCGTTCGCGCCGCCCGGTAGCGGTCCTGGAACTCGAGGATGTTGCTGATGGCGGCGCCGCGAAACTTGTAGATGGACTGATCGTCGTCGCCGACGACGGTGACGTTGCGATGCGGCTCCGCGAGCAGTGCGACGAGCTCCGACTGCGCGCGATTGGTGTCCTGGAACTCGTCGACGAGGATGTAGCGGAAGCGGCGCTGAAGCTCCTGCCGAACCGCTGGCGAATCGCGGACGAGCCGCAGCGCGAGCGCGACCTGGTCGCCGAAGTCGATGAACCCGTTCGCGGCGAGCAGCTCCTGGTAGCGGCCGTACGCCCGCGCGAGCTCGAGCTGGCGGCGCGCGGACTCGAGCGCGCCGGCCGCGGCGTCCTCAGCCGGCGCGCCGTCCGCGGCGGCTTCAGATGCCGCGGCGACAGCTGTGGCTTCGGCGCCGACGCGCTCGGCGTGGTCGAGATAAGCCGCCGGCGAGATGTCCTCGTCCTTGCAGCGGCTGAAGAGCGTGGCGAGCGCCGACAGGAACCGCGTGGGGTCGCCCAGCGGCCGGTAGTCGTCGAGCTGGAACTCGAAGAGATGCTCGCGAAGGAAGATCACGACCTCCGGCCTCGTGAGGACACGGACGTCCGTCGGCAGCCCCAGCTCGAGCGCGAACTCGCGGACGAGCCGGTCGCCGAACGCGTGGAACGTCCCGATCGCCGTGTCCGTGTAGCCGTACGGCACGAGCTCGTCGACCCGGACCTGCATCTCGTCCGCGGCCTTGTCCGTGAACGTCAGCGCGAGCACCTCCGACGGTCGTGCGCGCCGCGTCGCGATGAGCCACGCGATGCGGCGCGTGATGACCTGCGTCTTGCCCGTCCCGGCGCCCGCGACGACGAGCAGCGGGCCTTCGCCGTGCGTCACCGCGCGCAACTGTTCCGGATTCAGGCCGCGGAGCAGCGCATCGAGCCCCGCGGGCACATCGCCGGCCGCGTTGACCGCGGGCGCGATCGCGAAGCCATCCCAGACCGGGAGCTGGTCGAGCGGATGCGGCTCACGCCGCGTGCGAAGCCGCGTCATGTCGGGTCGTTCGGGATCGAGAACCATGCCCGCATCGTCACGGCTGCGGGTGACACCTTGGCTGTCAGGACGCGGCCTTCGCGCGCGTGCCGCTCGCCGCGAGCGCCAGGCGAAGTGCCTCGGATTCCTCGCCGGAAAGGGTCGATTCGGATCGCCCATTCGTCAGCGCCTTCGCATACACCCGCGTCCCCCCGCGGCCGTGCAGGCTGCTCAGCACGAACCCGTCGCCGTGGGCGTCGAGGAGGGCGACCGCGAACGACTGGTTGCCACCGGTGTCCTCGAACGGGTTGAACCGCACGAGGCCGAT
>DATFPL010000086.1:0-20050 GCA_035264845.1 Candidatus Limnocylindrales bacterium
GCGGCTGCCGTTGAGGCCGCGCGGCGTCGGCTCCTCGGCGCGTCGGCCCCTCAACGCCGTCGGCGCGTCGGCCCGTCGGCGCGTCGGACCCGTCGGCGCGTCGGCCCGACGGACGCATCGGCGCCGTCGGGGCGTCGGCCCCTCGCACCTCCGGCGCTCCGGCGCTCCGCCACTCGGCCCATCGGCGCATGGCCTTTCCGGCCCCGTCCGTCCCCTCCGCCCTGCGGCGCTCCGCCCCTTCGGCGCGTCGGCCCCTCGATATCGCCACCATCGTTGCCGACAGGGCTTGTCATGCGATTGGCTCCCGCCGCGCGACAGCCTTATCGCGACGCCGAGCGCGGGCTATCGATATCGCCGATCGCGGGAGCCATAGGGCCTACGCCGCCGGAGGCAAACCACCCGCCTCGTGCGTGCGGCAACGATGGGAGCGATACGGCCGTGACGAAGCCCCGGCCGAGTGCGGGAGCCGCCGCGCGGCGCGCGCGGCGCGGCGCGCGGGGGGCGGCGCGCCGCAGGGCGACGGCTCGGGGCGCGGCGCGGCGCGGGCGCGACGGCTCGGGGCGCGAGTGGCGCGGGCGCGGGCGCCGGCGCGAGTTCCGGATAGGGAGCGTCAGCGAGGCGGTCTGTAAGCCGAGTTCTGTGCCCGACCCGCTTGCGCGGACCGGGCGATGGCCATCCATCTGAGGCCGCCGGTTACCCGACGGCTCGTGCGGCCGACCCGAGGGCTGGGCAGCGCACCTCTCCCCCGGCGAACCGGGTTGCGCCCTCCTATTTGGCCTTGCTCCGGGTAGAGTTTGCCGCGTTTCACTCCAGCCTCCTTGCGGACGCCGGCATCGTCACTGTGGCACTGGTCCTCGCCTCGCGGCGGACGGGAGTTACCCGCTACCCTGCGCTGCGGAGCTCGGACTTTCCTCACGCCGACCGGGCAAGCCCGGCGACGCGCGACCATCCGACCGCCTCGCTGACCGATCGATCTTACCCCGGCGGCCGATCGTATGCGGTGTTTCGAACGGGCGTTCGGCGCGCTGCCCGGGCTATCGATGCGGGCGCACGACGACGACCGGCGGCCCACCCGCCGCGACCCGGTCGATCGCCTCGTTCGCGAGCGCATCCGCCGACGTGTTCTGTGCCCGCGGCACGTGCGCCGCGGTCCATCGACGGAACGAGGACAGGTGCCGCCGCGCCTCCGCGTTGAGCGGAATCAGCTTGGCGTCCTTGACGCGCCAGCGTCCGGCGAGCTGCTCGACGATGAGCTTCGAATCGAGCAGCAGATGGACCTCGGCCGCGCCCAGGTCGCGCGCCAGCGCCAGCGCCCGGACGACGCCCGTGTACTCCGCGACGTTGTTCGTCTGGACGCCGAGGAACTCGGAGATCGACGCGTCCGCCGGCGCGAGCGGGTCGCGCGCGTCGGCGCGCGACGCATCGACGAGCACCGCGCCAAGCGACGCGGGACCCGGATTGCCGCGAGCCGCCCCGTCGGTCCGGACGACGAACGACGGTCCTCCCGCCCGCGCGTCCACGGACGCCGACGTCCGCGCCGCGGCAACGGGCTTCGCGCCTTCGGGCCACAAGCGCGGCGGCTCCTCCCCGCTCAGGCGCGACGCTCCACGATCGCGCTCGACACCTCGAGGATCGCCTGGGTGATGTGGATGCCGCGCGGGCACGCGTCGGAGCAGTTGAAGATCGTCCGGCAGCGCCAGACGCCGTCCTGCTGGGCGAGGATGTCGAGCCGCTCCTCGGCCGCCTCGTCACGTGAATCGAAGATGAACCGGTGCGCGTTCACGATCGCCGCCGGCCCGACATACGCGGGCGCCGCCCAGAACGACGGGCACGAGCTCGTGCACGCGGCGCACAGGATGCACTTCGTCGTGTCGTCATAGCGCAGTCGGTCGTCGGCGGACTGGAGCCGCTCGCGCTCGGGTGCGGGACCTTCGGCGACGAGGAACGGCATGACGCTGCGGTACGACTCGAAGAAGCCGTCCATGTCGACGACGAGATCCTTGACGATCGGGAGCCCGGGCAGCGGCGCGACGGTGATCCGGCGGTTGCCGAGCTGCTCGACCCGGATCTTGCAGGCCAGCCGGTTGCGGCCGTTGATGAGCATCGCGTCGGAGCCGCAGACGCCGTGGGCGCATGAGCGCCGGAACGTGAGCGTCCCGTCGTGCTCGTACTTCACGCGGTGGAGGAGGTCGAGGACGCGATCCATCTTCGGGTCGCACTCGACCTTGTACGACTCCCAGTGCTGCTTCGTGTCGCGCTCGGGGTCGTAGCGCAGGATTCTCAGGTCGGCGAGCATCGGGGCTCCAGGCTCAGTACGTTCGCGGCTTCGGCTCGAAGCGGGTGATCGTGACCGGCTTGTACTTGATGACCGGTCCCCTGGGCCCGCGATAGCCGAGGCTGTGACGAAGGAAGTTCGTGTCATCCCGCTCGGGGTAGTCCTCGCGCGCGTGCGCGCCACGGCTCTCCTTGCGGTTGAGCGCAGCGACGACGGTCGTCTCCGCGCAGTCGATGAGATAGCCGACCTCGCGCGCCTCGAGCAGGTCGGTGTTGAACGTGCGGCCCTTGTCCTGGACGCAGACGTGGCCGTAGCGCTCGCGCAGCGAGCGAACCTTGACGAGCGCCTGCTTGAGGACCGTCTCGTCGCGGTAGACGCCGACGTTGTCCATCATCACATCGGCCAGCTCGGTGCGGATGCGCGACGCGTGCTCGCCCTGACGGCGTTCGCGGATCGCCTCGATCTCGGCGCGCGCGGGTTCCTCGACGTTCGCGGCGACATCCGGCATCGTCGCGCCCTTCACGTCGGCGGCCATCCGGCGACCGGCGCGGCGCCCGAACACGAGCAGATCGACGAGCGAGTTCGTGCCGAGGCGGTTCGCGCCGTGGACGCTGACGCACGCGCATTCACCCGCGGCGTACAGGCCGGGGACGACGGTGTTCCGGTCGTCGCGGATGACGCGCGTTTCCGTGTCCGTCGGGATGCCGCCCATCGCGTAGTGGGCCGTCGGCTGGATCGGGACCGGCTCCGTCAGCGGCTCGACGCCCTGGTAGACACGGGCGAAGTCGGTGATGTCGGGCAGCTTCTCCTCGATGACCTTGCGGCCGAGGTGGCGGACGTCGAGATAGACCCAGTCCTTGCCGCCGATCCCGCGGCCGGCGCGGATCTCCTGGTGGATGGCCCGGCTGACCATGTCGCGCGGCGCGAGCTCCATCAGCTTCGGCGCATAGCGCTCCATGAACCGCTCGCCGTCGTCGTTGAGCAGGTAGCCGCCCTCGCCGCGCGCGGCCTCCGACAGCAGGATCCCGATCCCGACGATCCCGGTCGGGTGGAACTGGTAGAACTCCATGTCCTCCATCGGGACGCCGTGGCGGTACGCAAGCGCGACCCCATCGCCGGTGAGCGACCAGGCGTTCGACGTGATCCGGAACATCCGCCCGAAGCCGCCGGTCGCGAGCAGCACGGCCTTGGAGCGGAACGTGTGGATCTCGCCGTCGACGATGCGGTACGCCACGACACCGGCAGCCCGGCCGCCGCTGCCGAGGTCGCGCCCCTCGGACAACAGGTCGACGACGTGGTACTCGTCGTAGAACTTGACGCCGTGCTTGATGCACTGCTGGTAGAGGGTCTGCAGGATCATGTGACCGGTTCGGTCGGCCGCGAAGCAGGACCGCCGAACGGGGCCTTCGCCGAAGTTCCGCGTATGGCCGCCGAACCGGCGCTGGTCGATCTTCCCCTCGGGCGTCCGATTGAACGGCAAACCCATGTGCTCGAGCTCGATGACCGTCTCGATCGCCTCGCGCGCCAGCACTTCGGCAGCGTCCTGGTCGACGAGGTAGTCGCCGCCCTTGACGGTGTCGAACATGTGCCACTCCCAGTGGTCCTCCTCCTGGTTGCCCAGCGCCGCACAGACACCGCCCTGCGCCGCGCCGGTATGGGAGCGGGTCGGGTACATCTTCGTGAGGACCGCGGCATCGACGCCGGCCTTCGCCAGCTCGAGCGCTGCCCACAGGCCGGCCCCGCCCGCGCCGACGATGAGTGCCTCGTGATCGATTCGCACGGTTGCGCCGCTCAGCCCTTCGGAACGACGGGCAGCGTCATGACGACGAGCGTGCCGAGGACGAAGAGGACGATCGCGAGCAGGTAGAGGCCCATGAGGATCGCGGTCCGAACCCCGCCGCGTGTGTAGTCCGCGACGACGGTTCGAACGCCCATGAAGCCGTGGAACAGCACCATCATCAGGAGGGTCCAGTCGAACGCGCGCCAGAACAGGCTGCTCCAACGGACGGTCGTGATGAAATTCGTGTCCTGCTGCGCCGGGTCGTACAGGACGTGCAGGATCAGGTAATGGGTCAGCGCGAGGACGAACAGCGCGACGCCGGTCAGCCGCATCAGGTACCAGACGGCGAGCTCCCAGCCGCCGCCCTGCGGCTTCGTGCGGCCCGATCGCGAGTAGACCGTCATCGCGTCAGTGCACGAACAGCGGCCGGAAGATGAAGTACGAGACCGCGACGCCAAGGACCGCGAAGATCGCCCAGTTGGCATACCAGAGCTGACGGTGGAAGCGGGTCAACGGCGGCCAGAAGTCCATGACGATGATCCGAAGCCCGTTGAGCGCGTGGTAGAGGAGCGCGGCGCCGAGGAGCCACTCGCCAATCCTTCCCGGCAGGCTCGCGTAGACCTTGAGGATCTCGTCGTACGCCTTGGGATCGCCGCCCACGAGGTAGATGTCGATCACGTGGAGGACGACGAAGAGCCAGATCGCGACGCCGGAGATCCTGTGGAATGCCCAGGCGACCATCCCCTCGCGGCCGCGATAGCGCAGCAGCATCTACCGCCCGTCCTGACGGATCGCCAAGTGGGTTACGACGCCGCAGCCGACGCGGGAGCGGTGCGGCCCAGCCGGTCGATGACTGCGTCCGCGAACTGGCTCGTGCCGGCGGTGCCACCCAGGTCGTACGTCACGGTCCGACCCTCCGCGATCACGTCCCGGACGGCATTCTCGACGCCCTCGGCGGCGTCGGGCCGCCCGATGTGGCGGAGCATCAGGGCGCCTGACAGGATGAGCGCCGTCGGGTTGGCCTTGTTCTGACCGGCGTACTTGGGGGCCGAGCCGTGGACCGGCTCGAACACGGCCGCCTCCGTGCCGATGTTTGCGCCCGGCGCGACGCCCAGGCCGCCGACCAGGCCAGCCGCAAGGTCGCTGACGATGTCGCCGTACAGGTTCGGCAGGACGAGGACGTCGTACAGGTCCGGCTTCTGGACCAGCTGCATGCACATGTTGTCGACGATCCGGTCCTCGAATTCGACGCGCCCGTCGTACTCGGCGGCCACGGTCCGGCAGCTCTCGAGGAACAGCCCGTCGGACAGTTTCATGATGTTGGCCTTGTGAACCGCCGTGACCTTGCGGCGGCCGTTCGCGACGGCGTAGTCGAACGCGAACCGCGCGATCCGCTCCGACGCCTCGCGGGTGATGATCTTGATGCTCTCCGCGGCGTCGCGGCCGACCATGTGCTCGATCCCCGCGTACAGGTCCTCGGTGTTCTCGCGGACGATCACCAGGTCGACGTCCTCGTAGCGCGTCTCGAGGCCCTTGATCGAGCGCGCCGGCCGCAGGTTCGCGTAGAGGTTGAGGGCCTGGCGGAGCGCGACGTTGACCGACCGGAAGCCCTCGCCGACCGGCGTCGTGATGGGGCCCTTGATCGCGATCCTGTTGCGGCGGATCGACTCGAGGACGTGGTCCGGGAGCGGCGTTCCGTGCTCCCCGATGACGGCCTCGCCGGCCTCCTGGACCTCCCACTCGAACCCGACGCCGGTCGCGTCGAGGACCCGCCGCGTCGCCTCCGCCAGCTCCGGCCCGATGCCGTCGCCGGGGATCAGCGTGACTCGTTGGGACATGCCGCCATTCTAGCCGCGGACATCGGGTCAGTCCGAAGGCGCCGGGATGCGCCATGTCGCGTCGCGATCTACCGCCACACGATCGAGTCGACCAGCGGCTGCAGTGCCGCGACGACGCGCGCGTGGTGGGCACGGCTGTCGGCTCCGCCGAGCACGATCAGGACGTCGTGTCCATCGACCTCGACGACGACGATCCGCGCGCGCTGGTGCGCCCCGAAGCCGAAAGCGGGCGGATCATCGACGCCGGGGATCGGGCCGATCGTGACGTCTGTGTCGCCACCGACGAGGTTGAGCTGCGTCGCTGGGCGGCCTCCGACCTTCACGGCCTTTGGCGGCCCTTCCGTGGTCACGCCGGGCAGCTTCGTGAGCCACGTCGCCAGATCCGTCGGCGGATCGATCACCGTCCCGGGATGCAGCGGATCGAAGACCTTGTCGAGCCGGTCGATCGTGAAGTCGCCCGACCACGTCCCGTGGCCGTGGCGGCCCGGCTTGTCGAAACCGAACGAAATACTGACCCAGCCGGGCGTGTTGGCGTCGTCCGCACCGATGCTCTCATAGGCAATCGTGCCGTCGGGGGCAACGACGGTCTGCTCGACGAGCAGGAACGTCAGCGATGGCTCGAAGACCGGCGCGTACGTCCCGGGCCCGAACGCACCGCTGCCGCTCGGTCCCAGGGTCGTCACCCCGATCGACGACGGCCCGACGGATGCGGATGCGACAGGCGCCGTGGCCGCAATGCGGGTCGTCGCCGCGGGTGTGGCGATCAGGACCGGGGACGCGGTGTGTGGGCTCCCCGCGCATCCCGCGATCGTCGTCGCGATGGCAGCGACCATTGCCATGACGATGTGTCGTGGACGTCTCCGTGACACCGGCGTCGTGACGGTCCGAAACACGCGGGTGCAATCGCGTCGAAAGGCGTGCGGAGGCATGGAATCTCCAATCGGGGTTGAAGTTGGGTGGCGACGCGGAACGCGCCGGGATATCGTCAGGGCGCGAGGCGCTGGTACGCGGCGAACGTCATGTCGCCTTCGCTCACGACGGACGGTCGCGAGCCGTCGAGCGGGAGCAGAAGCGTCGCGCGCTCGTCGTCGTAGTTGGCGAGCAACGCCTTGCCGTCGGGCGTGAAGCCGAAGCTGTTGATGCTGGGCCCATCCTGGCCGAGCGACCCGCGGGGTCCGAGCTCGGTCCCGAGTCCGCTGCCGTCGGCCGGCGCGACGACGAGCTGGAACTCCGCCCCGGGATAGACCCGGAGATAGGCGACGCCCAGCCCGTCCGGCGAGAATCCCGGACTCGTCTGGCCGTCGACGCCAGCGGGCATCGGGAGGACGATGTCGCTCCCGGTTCCGAGGTCGAGGATGTGAACGCGGAAATGCGCGGCGAGGGCATCCTCCCGGTACGCAATCCGGGTGCCGTCCGGCGAGACGCTGATGTCCTGGTAGTCGGCGACGTTAAGGGCCGGCCGGAGCGTGATCGGTCGGAGGCCGGAACCGTCAGGGTGGACCGTGAAGATCCCCGGCAACGGGTCGCCGTCGCTCGCCTGCTCGCCCCGGAAGATGATCTCGGTTCCTGACGGAGGCAGCCACCCGACGAGGTTTGCGGGACGATGGACGTCGAGCGTCACGCGACCGGTCCCGTCCGAGTTGACGACGTTGATGACGTGTCCCGCGATGCCTTCCGGCCGCGACAGGTACACGATCTGCCTGCCGTCCGGCGACCAATCAAAGATGTCGAGGCCAGGGACGGGCGGAATGATCTCGCGGGCGCCCGTCCCGTCTGAGTTGGCGACGACGATCGTCAGCCCACATTCTGGCTCGCCGCACCCGGTTGCGGCACGGAGGACCAGGAATTTCGTTCCGTCGCGCGAGAACATTGGGCTGAAGTCGAACTCCGGACCAGCGATGAGCGGTCTTTTCGTGCCGGTTGCGGGATCGACTGCGAAGACGTCGCCATTCGCAGTCGCCACCAGCTCTCCGTTTCGCGCCAGCCCGTATGGCGGGGGCAGGACACGGTGCGAGCCGACGACGATCGCGATCAACGCCGCGATCAGGATCGCGACGGCGACGAGCAATGCGAACGAACGAAGCGCGGCTGACGGCGTGGACCCCGTTCGCGCCACCAGGGCATCGATCGGGAGCCACCGTTCGATTGAGACCCATGCCGGCCGTTGTCGCGTCCGAGAGGTCCGCGTGAGAACCTGATTGAGGTAGTCGGCCGACCCTCGGCCGGCGGTGGTGTCGAGGAACTCGAAGATGCGGCGGTCGCTGTTCGTGCTCATGCCAGCCGACCCTCGGCTTCGGGTGTCACGCGGGCATCGGCCTCGATGCCGGCTCGCATCACGTCGAGCGCCCGCGAAAGCCGCGACTTCGCGGTCCCCAGGGGGATCCCAAGCGCGAACGCGACCTCGGGCAGCGGCATGCCGAGGTAGTGGTGCAGGACGATCAAGGCGCGTTGGGCGGGCTCGAGGCGGCGGAATCCACGCTCGAGCTCGTCGCGGTCCGCCGTCGCCGACGCGCTGTCGGCGCTCCCGGTGACGTTCTCCAGCTCGGTCAGCTCGACGTCAAGCCGATGGCGGCGAACGCGCCTCGCCTCGTCGATGCATGCCCGGACAAGGAGTCGATGGAGCCACGGATCGAAGCGATCGGGGTCCCGGAGCGTGGGCAGGTCCCGCCAAGCCCGGACGAGGGCGTTCTGAACCGCGTCCTTGGCCTGGTCCGGATCCCGAACGATCAGGCGAGCGGCGGAATCGAGGCGATCGATCGCGCCGCCTGCCAGCACGGCGAAGGCGTCATGATCGCCCCGTCGCGCTCGCTCCACGATCTCTCGCTGCATACCGCCCTCGGCAGCGGCCCGGCGCATCTCGCCGGGCTCACTGAGTATGGCGAGGCCGACCCTCCGAATCGTTCCCACAACGCGTCGGCGGTTTCCCGCGCGGTACCATCGCGATCCCGTCCCGACGCCCAGCAACGGAGCCGCCGCGCGTGAAGATCCAGGAAGCCGACGCCAAGTCGCTGCTGCTCGCCGCGGGACTGCCGGTTCCGGCGTGGGAGGTCGCGCACACGCCGGCCGAGGCGCGCGCGGCGGCCGAGCGCGCGCTCGCAGCGGGCGCCGACCGCGTCGTCATCAAGGCGCAGGTCCTCGTCGGGGGCCGCGGCAAGGCGGGCGGCGTGAAGCTCGCAGCAAGCGCCGACGAGGCGGAGCGTGTCGCCGCCGCGATCCTCGGCATGGACATCAAGGGCATGACGGTCCGCAAGGTGCTCGTGTCCGCGGCGGCGGACATCGTCAAGGAGTTCTACCTGTCCGCGGTGCTGGATCGCGCCGGGCGGCGAATCCTCCTGATGGGGTCCGCCGAGGGCGGTGTCGAGATCGAGGAGGTCGCGGCGACGCGGCCGGAGGCGATCGTCACGCTCCACGCCGATCCGTACCTGGGCCTGCTCGACCACCAGGCGCGGTGGCTGGCGTTCTCGATGGGCCTCGGCTCCCACTGGAAGGCGGGCGCCGCGATCGCCAAGGGGCTCGTCGGAGCGATGCGCGCGAACGACGCCGACCTCGTCGAGATCAACCCGCTCGCCGTCATCCGCGAGGCCGGCGCGGACGGTACGGCGAGCGAGCGGCTCGTCTGCCTCGACGCGAAGGTGACGCTCGACGACTCAGCGCTGCATCGCCACCCCGAGCTCGAGACGCTGCGCGATCCGGACGACGAGGACCCCGCGGACCGCCGGGCCCGCGAGGCGGGGATCAGCTTTATCAAGCTCGACGGGACGATCGGCTGCATGGTCAACGGCGCGGGTCTCGCGATGACGACGATGGACCTCGTGAAGCGGGCCGGCGGCGAGCCCGCGAACTTCCTCGACATCGGCGGTGGCGCGCGGGCCGACAAGGTCGCGGCCGCGATGGACCTCATCCTCGCGGACCCGAAGGTCAACGCGATCCTCGTCAACATCTTCGGCGGCATCACCCGCGGCGACGAGGTCGCTCGCGGGCTGATCGAGGCACGCGCGGCCCAGCATCGCGAGGTCCCGATGGTCGTGCGCATCGTCGGCACGAACGCGGCCGAGGCAGCGCGAATCCTGACCGAGGCGCGGTTCGAGACCGCCGCGACGCTCGACGAGGCGGCCGCGAAGGCCGTGGCCGCGTCGCGGAGCGCGGTGGCATGAGCATCCTCATCGGCCGCGACACGCGCCTCGTCGTCCAGGGGATTACCGGCCGCGAGGGCGAGTTCCACTCGAGGGCGATGCTCGATTACGGAACGCCGATCGTCGCCGGCGTCACGCCCGGGAAGGGCGGTCAGCGCGCGCTCGACGGCCGCGTCCCCGTCTTCGACACGATCGACGAGGCGGCTCGCGAGACCGGCGCGAACACGTCCTGCATCTTCGTTCCCGCCGCCGGCGCGCCGGACGCCGTCATGGAAGCCGTGAGCGGTGGGATCAAAACCGTCTTCTGCATCACGGAAGGGATCCCTGCGCTCGACATGATCCCGGTCGTCGCCACGGTCCACGCCGCGGGAGCCCGGCTCATCGGCCCCAACTGCCCGGGCGCGACGTCTCCCGCCAGCGCCAAGGTCGGGATCATCCCGGGGTCGGTGCACCGCGAGGGACGCGTGGGCGTCGTCTCGCGCTCGGGGACGCTGACGTACGAGGCTGTCCAGGCGATGACGGACGCCGGGATCGGCCAGTCGACGTGCGTCGGGATCGGGGGCGACCCGATCATCGGCACGACGTTCCTTGACGTCCTCCAGCTGTTCGCCGCGGACCCGGACACGGATGCGATCGTCATGATCGGCGAGATCGGCGGCGCCGCGGAGGAGCAGGCGGCGGCGTGGGCGGGCGAGCATCTCCGCGGCGTCCCGATGGCCGCGTTCATCGCGGGCCGGACGGCCCCGGAAGGCAAGCGGATGGGACATGCCGGCGCGATCATCTCGGGCGGCGCCGGAACGGCCGCGTCGAAGGTCGCAGCACTCGAGGCCGCGGGGATCCGCGTCGCGGGCTCCCCGACGGAACTTCCCGCGCTGCTCCGCGCCGCCGGCTACGGCGGCTGAGCGACCACGATGGGGCGCGAGGCGGTGCGATGAGCACGCTGATGGATCTCGTCGCCGGCAACCAGCGGCAGATCCTGCTCGCCATCGCCGTCGACGACCTGGCGGGCCTCGACGACCGCGACCGCTTCGATGCCCACTTGTCGCTCGGCGCCGGGCTGGACCCGACCTGGCTGGACCTCTTCTCCGAAGCCGTCCGCGGGATCACCGGCCGCGAGGAGCCCCGAGACTTCCTGGAGGCCCGCAGCGAGCTCGAGGGCCTCGGCGACAGCGGCGACCGGACGGTTGAACAGGTCGACCGCGCGTGGGTCACCGCCATCGCCATGCTCCGCGATCACGAGATCGACGCGATCGCCGGCCGCTGGATCGATCTCGTCGAAGAGGAGCTGGGCGACCTCCCGCGCGAGGAGAAGCCCTGGATCCGGACGCTTGCGGCGGACATCGTCGCGTTCTGCCGCGCCGCCGACCGATCCGAAACCGTCCTCTTTGCGTGGTCCATCTGACGATGGACGCGGAGTCGCTCGCGGCGAACCACGCCCTCTGGGAGACGTGGACCGCAATCCATCTGGGTTCGGAGTTCTACGACGTCGAAGGCTTCAAGCGCGGCGGCGTCCGGATCCGCGACTACGAGATCGAGGAGATCGGGCCGGTCGAGGGCAAGGAGCTCCTCCACGTCCAGTGCCACTTCGGGCTCGACAGCCTGTCGTGGGCGCGGCTGGGAGCGCACGTAACCGGGGTCGACTTCTCCGAGTCCGCCGTGGCGGCGGCGCGGCAGCTCGCCGCGGAGCTGGGTATCGACGCCCGCTTCGTCGTCTCGAACGTGTACGACCTGCCGTCGAACCTGTCGGGCGAGTTCGATGTCGTCTACACGTCGCGGGGCGTGCTGGGCTGGCTCCCGGACATCCGCGCGTGGGCTCGCGTCGCCGCCCACTTCGTTCGACCCGGCGGGACGTTCTACATCGCGGAGATCCACCCGGTCGCCCAGGCATTCGAGAACGAGGGCGTCCAGCCCGGAGAGTTGCGGCTGACCTACCCGTACTGGCAGCACGAAGAGCCGCTCGTCTTCGACGTCCACGGCTCGTACGCGGACCCCGCCGCCGACGTTGGTGTCCGGAAGGAGTACGGCTGGGACCATTCGCTCGGTGAGATCGTGTCGTCGCTCGTCGACGCCGGGCTGCGGATCGAGTCACTCCGCGAGTACCCGTTCTGCGAGTGGAAGCTCGACTTCCTCGTCGAGGGGCCGGACGGCAGGTGGCGGCTCCCGGGCGACCTCGACGGGCGACTTCCGCTGTTCTTCTCGATTCGCGCGACGCGCCCGGCCTAGGCCTCGCCCCGAGGCTCCTCGAACCCCAGCATCGCCCACGCGGGCCCGCCGGGCGCCTCGATGAGCTCAACGAGGACGCCGTGACCCGAGCGCGGGTGGATGAACGCGACCGGCCCCTCGGCGCCCCGCCGCGGCGAGGTGTCGATCAGCTCGACGCCGTCGATCTCGAGCCGGAGCAGCGTCTCGGCGAGGTTGTCGACCTCGAAGCAGACGTGGTGGAAGCCCTCGCCCTTCGACGCGAGGAACCGCGCGACGCCGGTCGTGTCATCGGTCGGCTGAACGAGCTCCATCTTCGACTCGCCGATGGCGAGGAACGCGATCCGGACGCGGTCGTGCGGGATGTCCATGACGGTCTCGAGCTCGAGCCCGAGGACGTCGCGGTAGAAGACGAGCGACTTCTCGATGGAGGCGACGACGACCGCGACGTGGTGCAGGCGTCCCAGGCGGCGGGTGCGGGGCGCGAGCTGGCTGGCGCGCGATCGACGCTGTTGCGGCACTGGCACTCCCCTAGACGGTGATGAGCTCGCGATGCTCGCCCCACGCGACGCGGAGGCGGTCACTGATCTCGCCGACCGTCGCGTAGGCCTTGACCGCCTCGACGATCGGCGGAAGGAGATTGTCGCCGCCACGCGCCGCGTCCTCGAGCCGGCGAAGGGTCGCCTGCCACGCCGCGGGGTCCCGTTCCGCACGGACTCGACGGACGCCCTCGATCTGGCGCCGCTCCCCTTCCGGATCGATGCGGTGAATGGGGGGCGTGGCGGTCGTCTCGTCGCGGAACCGGTTCACCCCAACGACGATTCGCTCGCCGCGCTCGACCTCCTGCTGGACGCGATACGCCGACTCCTGGATCTGGCGCTGCTGGAAACCGCTCTCGATCGCTGCAAGCGTGCCGCCCATCGCCTCGATCTCGTCGAGATAACCCTGTGCCGCCGCCTCGAGCTCGTTGGTCAGCGTCTCCACGTAAAACGAACCCGCGAGCGGGTCCGGCGTCTCGGTTACGCCTGCCTCGTGGGCGAGGATCTGCTGCGTCCGGAGCGCGAGTCGGACGCTGTCCTCCGTTGGCAGCGCGAGCGCCTCGTCGCGGGAGTTCGTGTGCAGGCTCTGGGCTCCGCCGAGCACCGCGGCGAGCGCCTGGAGCGTCGTCCGGACGACATTGTTGTCAACGGACTGCGCCGTCAGGCTCGAGCCAGCGGTCTGGACGTGGAACCGGCACATCATCGAACGGATGTTCGATGCACCGAACCTGTCCTTGACGATCCTCGCCCACATCCGGCGGGCGACTCGAAACTTCGCGACCTCCTCGAAGAGCTCGCTCCACGCCGCGAAAAAAAAGCTGAGCCGGCCGGCGAAATCGTCGACGTCGAGACCCCGCGTCACCGCCGCCTCGACATAGGCGATCCCGTCGGCGAGCGTGAACGCGAGCTCCTGCGCGGCGGTCGCCCCGGCCTCTCGCATGTGGTAGCCGCTGATCGAGATCGTGTTCCACCTGGGTAGCTCGCGCGAGGCGAACTCGAAGATGTCGGTCACGAGCCGCATCGACGCCCGCGGCGGGAAGATGTACGTGCCGCGGGCGATGTACTCCTTGAGGATGTCGTTCTGGGTCGTGCCACTGACCTTCGCCCGCTCGACGCCCTGCTTCTCCGCCGCGGCGACGTAGAGCGCGAGGAGGATCGCGGCCGTGGCATTGATCGTCATCGACGTGCTGACCGTGTCGAGTGGGAGCCCGCCGACGAGCGTCTCCATGTCGGCGAGCGACGCGATGGGGACGCCGACGCGGCCCACCTCGCCCTCGGCCTCCGGGGCGTCCGAGTCGTAGCCCATCTGGGTCGGCAGGTCGAACGCGACGGACAGCCCCGTCTGGCCCTGCTCGAGCAGGTAGCGGAAGCGACGGTTCGTCTCCTCGGCCGTCGCGAAGCCCGCGTACTGGCGCATCGTCCAGAGGCGGCCCCGGTACATCGTCGCCTGGACGCCGCGTGTGAAGGGATACTCGCCGGGTCGGCCGAGGTCGCGGTCCTCGTCGAGGGTTGCGAGATCAGCCGGCGTGTAGAGGTCCGCGATCTCGATGTCCGAAGACGTCGCGAACCGCGGGCGGCGCTCCTCGGCGGCCGCGAGCGCCTTCCCGCGCGTCGTCGTGCGCCATCGATCGCGCGCGGGGTCGCTGCCGTCCGTCACGCCGGAGACTCAGCCGGGGGGCCCAGCACGGCGAGGACGTCACCGAGCTCGATCGTCTGACCTGCAGCGACGGCCACGCGCTCGACGACCCCTGGGCGGGGCGACCGCAGCTCGTTCTGCATCTTCATCGCCTCGATGACCAGCAGCTCCTGTCCGGCGTCGACCGCGTCGCCCGTCGCGACCGCGACCGAAACGACGCGCCCCGGGATGATCGCACGGACCTCGAGCGACCCTGCGGCGTGGCCCGCGGCGCGGTCGCGCGTCGCTCGGTCGCGCAACCGCGCTCGTCGCTCGGGCTCGACGCGCAGCTCGAACCGCCAGCCGTCGACGACGACCTCCACCGTCCCTGTCGACGGCGCCGTCCGCTCGACAGAGCCGATCACGACGCCGGGCGTGTCGCGCGGCGGCTCCGCCGGCGGCTCGACGACAAAAGGCTCGTCGCCGGGCAGCGCCGACGCCACGGCCGGAGTCACGCGGAAGGCGGCCGCAGCGGCGTCGCCCGTCGTCACCGCGGCCACCGGTCGACCGCGTCCTCACGCCCCGTGGCCGCCCAACCTGACGGCGCTGATGCTGGCGGCGTCCCCGGCGACAGGCCCTTCACGGGCCCCGTGCCGTTGCCGACCGCGGCCGCCGCCGCGGTCGCCGCGCGCTCGAATGCCGCCGCGCGTGCGGCGGGACCGTCCCAGTGCTCGGCGACCCAGTCCGTCGAGAGCCGTTCCGAAACGAACGCCTCGGAAGCGGCAACGTGGGACAGGAACGGCAGCGTCGTCTGGATCCCCGTCACCTGCGTCTCGGCGAGCGCGCGGCGCAGCCGGGCGACGGCGGCTGGGCGGTCCTCCGCGACGACGAGGATCTTGGCGACGAGCGGGTCGTAGTCCGGGGGCACCCGCGATCCCGCGTCCACGCCCGAGTCGACGCGGACGCCGGGCCCCGATGGCATCGCCCACGTTCCGATGCGGCCCGGGGTGGCGGCGAAGGCGCGAGCGGGGTCCTCGGCGGAGAGCCGGACCTCGATCGCGTGGCGCCCTGGGTCCGAAGCTCGCGACGCTGCCTCCAGAATTCGGGCCGACAGGGGTCGCCCCGCCGCGACCCGGAATTGTTCCGCGACGAGGTCCACGTCGGCGACGAGCTCGGTGACGCCGTGCTCGACCTGGAGTCTCGTGTTGACCTCGAGGAAGCGGAATTCCCGGTCCGAGTCGAAGAGGAATTCGGCCGTGGCGGCGTTCGTCAGCCGCGCTGCCCGGGCCGCTGCGACTGCCAGCTCGTGGAGCCGCCGACGCTCATCGCGGCCGAGGCCCGGCGCCGGCGACTCCTCGACGAGCTTCTGGTGCCGCCGCTGTATGGAGCAGTCGCGCTCGCCGAGGGCGACGATCGTGCCGTCGTCGTCGCCGATCAGCTGGACCTCGATGTGACGCGCCGGGCGGACCTCCCGCTCCAGGTAGACCGATCCGTCTCCGAACGCCGAGCGCGCCTCCGCGGCAGCGGCGGCGAGGGCGGCCGGCAGGTCGTCGCGTCGCTCGACTCGCCGCATCCCCCGGCCGCCGCCACCCGCGGCAGCCTTGACGAGGAGCGGGTACCCGACCGAATCGGCTTCGGCCAGGATCGCGTCGACCTGGTCCGGCCGATCGACGGGTGCCGGCTCGAGCGTCCCGGGAACGACCGGCACGCCGGCGGCAACCGCGAGCCGGCGCGCCGCCAGCTTGTCGCCGAGCGCTGCGATCGCTTCGCTCGTCGGGCCGACAAAAACGAGGCCGGCATCCTCGACGGCGCGGGCGAACGCGGCCCGCTCGGCAAGAAACCCGTAGCCAGGGTGGATCGCTTCGGCTCGCGTCGCCAGTGCGGCCTCGACGATCGCGTCGATCCGGAGGTAGCTCTCCGCTGCCGGAGCCGGCCCGAGGTTGACGGCGGCGTCTGCGCCACGGACGTGCGGGGCCGCCTCGTCGGCGTCCGAGTAGACGGCCACGACCTCCATCCCGAGGTCGCGGCAGGCGCGGGAAATGCGGACCGCGATCTCGCCGCGGTTGGCGATGAGGACCCGCGAGAAGGGCCGCTCCCCTGCCCCGTCTTTGCGTAAAGACGGGGCGCTCGAGATGGTGCCGCGCTCCGTCACAGCGGGATGTTGCCGTGCTTCTTCCGCGGGTTCGTGTCCCGCTTGTCGGCGAGCATGTCGAGGGCGGCGATGAGGCGCGGCCGCGTCTGCGACGGAAGGATGACATCGTCGACATACCCTCGCGCCGCTGCCGCGTATGGGTTGGCGAACTGCTCCTCGTAGTCGCGCACCAGGCGCGTCCGCTCCGTGGCGGGATCGTCTGCGGCCGCGATGCGGTCCTTGAAGATGATGTTGACCGCGCCCTCGACGCCCATCACCGCGATCTCCGCGGTCGGCCACGCGAAGTTCATGTCGCCGCGGACATGCTTCGAGCTCATGACGTCGTACGCGCCGCCGTACGCCTTCCGGGTGATCACCGTCAGCTTGGGAACGGTTGCCTCGCAATACGCGTAGAGCAGCTTGGCCCCGTGTCGGATGATCCCGCCGTCCTCCTGGCCTACGCCCGGCAGGAATCCCGGAACGTCGACAAACGTGACGAGCGGGACGTTGAAGCAGTCGCACGTCCGCACGAAGCGCGCAGCTTTGGTCGACGCATCGATGTCGAGCGCGCCCGCCAGGACCGCCGGCTGCTGGGCGACGATGCCGACGCTTCGACCATCGAGTCGCGCGAATCCCACGATGATGTTCCGCGCCCAGCCGGGCTGGACCTCGAGGAACTCCCCGCCGTCGACGACACGGGAGATCACATCGTGCATGTCGTACGGCTTCTGGGGATCGTCGGGCACGACGCGGTCGAGGGCTTCGTCGCGACGGTCCCGCGGGTCGGACGACGAAATCCGCGGCGGCGCGTCGAGGTTGTTCTGCGGCAGGAACGCGAGGATCCGTCGCGCCAGATCCAGCGCCGTCGCCTCGTCGGGCGCTGCGATGTGCGCGACGCCGCTTCTTGTCGTGTGTGTCGTCGCGCCACCCAGCCGCTCGGCATCGACGTCCTCGTGTGTCACCGCCTTCACGACATTCGGGCCGGTGACGAACATGTAGCTCGTTCCCTCGACCATCACCGTGAAATCAGTGATCGCCGGTGAATACACGGCGCCGCCGGCACATGGGCCCATGACGATCGACACCTGCGGCACAACGCCCGAAGCCAGCGTGTTGCGGAGGAAGATGTCGGCGTATCCCCCGAGCGATACGACGCCCTCCTGGATCCGCGCACCACCTGAGTCGTTGAGTCCGACGATCGGCGCGCCAACCTTCATCGCGAGGTCCATGACCTTGCAGATCTTCTCCGCATACGCCTCGCCAAGAGAGCCGCCGAGGACCGTGAAGTCCTGGCTGAAGACGAAGACGAGTCGACCGTCGATCGTTCCGTGTCCGGTGACGACGCCATCGCCGAGAACCACCTGATCCTCGAGACCGAAGCTTGTCGACCGGTGGCTGACGAACGCGTCGAGCTCGACAAACGATCCGTCGTCGAGAAGAAGCTCGAGACGCTCCCGCGCCGTCAGCTTTCCACGCGAGTGCTGCTGCTCGATCCGTGCCACGCCGCCGCCCAGCTGCGCTTCGGCACGCATCGCCTCCAGGCGGGTGATCCGTTCCTCGTTCGTCGGCACGCGATACCTCGAAAACAGCGTCTTTGCGCAAGGACACGGCGATCATAGTCGCGGAATCTCGCCCCGCGGCCCCGTCCCGACAGCGCGGCAATATCCACAGAAATGGTGAACAACTCGCCGATGCTGTGGATAACCGGGCACGCGGAGGGAGGTGCGGTGCGGTAGGATGAGGTCACCGTCCCACCCCGCCGCACCATGTGCGCTCCCCGATCTGAGGTGATGCCCCGGTGACGAATGTGATTGCGATCGCCAACCAGAAGGGCGGGGTCGGCAAAACGACCACGGCAATCAATCTCGCCGGCGCGCTATCCGAGGAGGGGTATCGCGTCCTTTGTATCGATATGGATCCGCAGGCGAACCTGACGGCGGGCCTCGGAATCAACCTCAACACCGTTGAGCGGTCGATGGCAGACGTTCTCGCCGACGGTCGATCGACGATCGACGAGATCATCCGGCCGACCGAGGACCGCGGCATCTTCGTCGCCCCGGCACACATCGATCTCGCATCGACGGAGGGTGAGCTCTTCACCGCCCTCGGTCGCGAACAGATTCTCCGCGATGCACTCGAAGGCCGGATCGACGCGTACGACTTCGCGCTGATCGATTGTCCGCCCAACCTGGGGCTCCTGACCGTCAACGGCCTGGTCGCGGCGAACAACGTGATCATTCCCGTGCAGACGCAGTACTACGCGATGAAGGGGCTGAACAACCTCGTCAAGGTCATCAACATGATCCGGATGAAGCTCAACAGGGACCTCAAGATCCTCGGCCTCCTGCCGACGTTCTTCGACGGCCGGACGAACCTCGCCAAGGACATGCTCGACGAGCTTCGTGTCGTCGGCGACCACCACGTCTTCACGAGCATCATTCGACAGACCGTGAAGCTCGGCGAGGCGCCACTCGCCGGCCGCCCGATCACGAGCTACGCCGGCAGCTCCGATGCCGCCCGGACGTATCGGTCTCTTGCCCGGGAGGTGATCGACCTTGGCCAGGCCTGATTTCCGAGCCGCGGCCGCGCGGCGCCTGTCAGAGGAGCGCGAGCTCTCCCCCGCGATCGTCAGCCTGCTGTCGAACGACGCCGGCGCCCGCGGCAGTGTTGTCAGGACATTGCCGATCGATCGGATCGTCTCCAACCCGGAGCAGCCTCGACTCGGCTTCGACGAGGGCGCGCTCCAGGAGCTGGCGGCGTCCATTCGCGAGCACGGCGTCCTCCAGCCGATCCTCGTCCGTCCACTCGGCAACAACGAGTACCAGCTGATCGCCGGCGAACGCCGCTGGCGGGCCGCCAGGATCGCCGGCCTCGACAAGATCTCCGCGCTCGTCGAGGACATCGACGACGAGACGGCGCTCGAGATCTCCATCATCGAGAACCTCCAGCGCGAAGACCTGTCGCCGCTCGACGAGGCGTCGATGTACGACCGGATGATCCGCGAGCACGGGTACAGCGTCCGCAAGCTCGCGCAGAAGCTCGGCAAGGACAAGGGTTATCTCGAGAACCGGCTTCGGCTCGCCGACGCACCCCAGGAAGTTCGCGAGCTGGTGTCTGTGCGCAAAGACACGCTCTCGCATGCGTATGAGCTGCTGAAGGTCGAGGACCCGAAGAAGCGGCGCAAGCTGGCCGAGCAGGTCGCTCGCGGCGAGCTCTCGCTCGTGAAGCTCCGCGAGAAGATCGAGGGCCGGCGAACACGTCACGCGGTGGACGCCGAGGACGGTCGCGAGGCGGCATACCAGGAAGAGACGACCGATTCCGACGAGCGATCGGATGATGCCTACGGCGAGCGCGCCGCGGAGTGGGCGGTCGCGTCGTCCGGCGCACCGCTTGGCGACGACTCCCTCGTCGCGGCGAAGCAGCAGCTCGCCGAGGCGGTCGAGGAGTTAGTCATGGTCCTTCGGTCGCCCGGAGCCGTTCGCTCGATCACTGAGGTCGACCGCGCGAACCTCGCGAAGTACCTGACGATCGCGAAGCTCA
>DATFPL010000087.1:0-5747 GCA_035264845.1 Candidatus Limnocylindrales bacterium
GTCACGTGGGACGAGACCGACGACCCGCACGGCGTCGTCGCGTCGTTCGTCGGGGTCGCGTCCGGTGCGCGCGTCGGCGTCAACGACCGGCTGTGGGCCAGCCACCTCCTTCGCATCCAGGCCGCGCTGCCCGATGTGCGGTTCGAGATCGCGACGCCCGTCCTCCGCGAGCTGCGAATGGTCAAGGACGACGACGAGATCGAGCTTTTGCGGCTCGCCGCCCATGCCGCCGATCGTGTCGTGGCCCAGATCGCGGCCGGGAAGCTCGTCGGCCGGACCGAGGCGGATGTCGCCCGCGAGGTGCGCGAGCGGCTGCTCGCGGAGGGCCACGAGCTGGCCGAGTTCGCGATCGTCGCCTCCGGCCCCAATTCCGCGTCGCCGCACCACGAGGCCTCCGATCGCGTCATCCGCGCCGGCGAGCCGATCGTCCTCGACATCGGTGGTGCGCTCGATGGCTACGGCAGCGACATCACGAGGACGCTGTGGGTCACCGGCGGCGACCCGGAGAACGGTCCCGACGAGGAGTTCCTCCGGCTCTTCGAGCTCGTTCGGGAGGCGCAGGCGGAGTCGACCTCTGCCGTCCGCCCCGGGATCTCGTGCGAGCGACTCGACGCCGTCGCCCGCGGGATCATCGAGGCGGGCGGTTTCGGGCCCCAGTTCATGCACCGTCTGGGTCACGGCATTGGCCTCGAAGGGCACGAGGAGCCGTACCTCGTGAGCGGGAATGGGGAGCCGCTCCCCGCCGGCGCGGCGTTCAGCATTGAGCCCGGGATCTACGTCGAGGGTCGTTTCGGGGCCCGAATCGAGGACATCGTCGTGTGCGGCGAGGCGGGCCCGATCGCCCTCAACGAGGCGTCGCGCGACCTGTACATCGTTCCCGGCTGAGCCTTGGCGAACGCTCGCGAAGCCCCACGTCGCCCGACGGCACAGGCCGGGCGAGGCCGAAATCCAGGGTTCATCGGGTATGATCGGCCGAATGGTGGCCCCCAGGTCGCCTGCCCAACGGCTTCGAAACGATGACCTCGACAACCACGCGGCGCCCGTCCGCCGCCCCCAGTCCCCGGGTTCCCGGCGCCCGGCAGGACGATCGATGAGCCGGCGATCGCGGTACGCCCGCTCCGGTCAGGGCGGGCCGCCACGCGCGGCGCGGCCTGATCCGTTCCGACCCGACGCAACCCATCCGGGTGCGGCGCCTGCCTCGTGGGCGCCGCCGTCGATCGCGGGCCCCGGTGTCCCGCTCGTCGAGAGCGCCTCGGGCGACACACGACTGCCATTGCGGCCCGCGGCCGCCGTCGTCGACGCCGATCCGACGCTCCGCGACGAGACCGAGCCGTTGACCGTCGCTCCGTCGCGCAACGGCAACGGAGGCCACGTCTCGGGGAACGGCCACGCCGGGATCGAGGCCACGAACGGGACGGGCCAGACCGGCCACCCGAACGCCGGAGGCGCCGGCTGCACCGCGCCCCAGCTCCGCCGCTTCATCAAGAGCCGGACGTACGTCCCCATGCACGAGCTCCGGCGGCGTTTCGCGATCAACGGCGGCGAGGACGACGTCACGCTCGTCCAGGCGGACGGACACCAGATCTTCGTCGGCCTTCCGTTCCGTGAGGGGCGGCTCGTCGAGGAGCTGCTCCGCGGCGGCGACATCGGCTACGAGCTTTCGCTCGACCCGCTGACGCCGGTCGTCATCGGCGTCTACCCGATGCGGCCCGTGCCGCGCGGCTGATCCTCAGCCGGCGAACGTAGCCGGCAGCGATATCCCCTCGATCTCGAGCAGGGTCCGTTTTACGTCGAGCAGTGCCTCGCGCGTCCCGTACCACTCGCCGCCGTACCCGCCGAGCGTCCCGTCCCCCGCGATGACCCGATGGCATGGGATGAAGAGCCCGATCGGGTTCCGGCCGACAGCCCCCCCGACTGCGCGCGCGGCTCCCCGGCGTCCGATCGCCTTTGCGACCCTGCCGTAGCTGGTGACGGAGCCCCACGGCACCGCTCGCACGCCGCCGAGCACGAGCTCGTCCCAGGGCGCCCGGCCACGGAGCTGGATCGGGACCTCGAACACGCTCGTCGAGCCGGCGAGGTACCCCGTGATCTGTGCCGCCGCGTCGTCGAGCATCCGCCGCACCGCCGTCGACGCTTCGCGGCCGGGAAGGATGTCCTCGCCGATACGCCTCGCGACGCCGGCCACGAACCCGTTGGTCCCCGAGAGCAGCTCGACCGCGACGACCGCATCCCGCGATGCCGCGACGTGGATCGCGCCCCACGGCGCATCGACGACGGCGTATCCGACGACCTGGTCCGCCATCGCCTCAGTGTGACGGCTGGTATACTCCCCGGTAGTATGACCAAGGCCACGTCCCCCTCCCGCGATTCGACGGAGACCGCAATTCCCGTCGCCGGGATGACGTGTGCGTCGTGCGTGAACCGGATCGAGCGGTTTCTTCGCAAGACGCCCGGCGTCGAAGAGGCGAACGTGAACCTCGCGACGGAGGTCGCGACGATCCGCTACCTCCCGGATGTCGCCGCTCCCGCCGACCTCGTCGCCGCGATCGAGGCCGCAGGGTACGACGTCAAGCCGCAGGCGGCCGACGCGGACGAGACGGCGTCGCTCGTCCACGAGGCTGACGCCGAGGCGGTGTCGCGGGCGCGCGACGCTCGGGGCCTGCTGGTCGAGGCGGCCGTGTCGATTGCCGTCGCCGCGGGCGTGATGGCCCTCATGTTCTGGCCGCAGACCGCGGTCCCGGTCGAAACGCTCAACCGGGTCGCCATCCTGCCCGCGACCCTCGTCCAGTTCTGGGCCGGCCGCCGCTTCTACTCCGCTGCCTGGCGGGCCCTCCGTCACCGCACGACGAACATGAGCACCCTCGTGGCTATCGGGACAACCGCGGCCTGGGCGTACAGCGCGTTCGTCACGGTCTCGCCGGAGCTGGTGGCGCGCGCCGGCCTCGAGCCGAAGACGTACTTCGACTCGGCGACCCTGATCATCGGCTTCGTGCTCCTCGGCCGCTGGCTCGAGGCGCGGGCTCGCGCCGCGACGACGGGCGCGGTAGCCCGGCTCATCGGCCTCCAGCCGTCCTCAGCGCGGGTCGTCCGTGGCCTCGTCGAGGTCGACGTCCCGCTGGCCGAGCTCGTCGTCGGCGACCTCGTCCGCGTCCGCCCCGGCGAGAAGGTGCCGGTGGACGGCGTCGTCGTCGAGGGCCAGTCGGCCGTCGACGAGTCGATGCTCACCGGCGAGCCAGTGCCGGCGTCGAAGGAGACAGGCGACACCGTGATCGGCGCAACGCTCAATACGACCGGGACGTTCGTCTTCCGCGCTACGCGCGTCGGGCGCGACACGGCGCTTGCCCGGATCGTCGAGCTCATCCGCCACGCACAGGGCTCGAAGCCGGCGATCCAGCGGCTTGCCGACAGGGTCAGCGCGGTGTTCGTTCCCACCGTCCTCGCGATCTCCGGAGTGACGTTCGTCGTCTGGCTCGCCCTCGGTCCCGAGCCGCGGGTGACCCACGCCCTCGTCGCGTTCATCGCGGTCCTCGTCGTCGCCTGCCCCTGCGCCATGGGTCTCGCCACGCCGACCGCTGTGATGGTGGGGACCGGACGCGGAGCCGAGGCAGGGATCCTCATCAGGAGCGCGGAGGCGCTCGAACAGGCGCCGAGGGTCGACACCGTCGTCCTCGACAAGACGGGCACGCTGACCCTCGGGCGGCCCGCCGTCGTGACCGTCGCGGCCGCGCCCGGTGTCAGCGAGCGCAACGTGCTGGACGCGGCCGCGTCGGCGGAGCGGCACAGCGAGCACCCGCTCGCGATCGCGGTCGTCCGCCGTGCCCGCGAGGACGAGCTCGGGTTCGGCGCGGTCACCGGATTTGCGGCGGTGGGTGGCCGCGGCGTCGAAGCGACGGTCGACGGCCGCCCCGTCCTCGTCGGCAGCGCCCGGCTGATGGGGGAGCGGGGGATCGATCTCGTGGCGATGGACGCCGCGGCAGCCGATGCCGCGGCCGCAGCTCGAACGACGGCCTACGTCGCAATCGACGGCGCCGTTGCGGGTCTCCTCGGGATTGCAGACCCGCTCAAGCAGGAGGCGCGCGACGCTGTCGTCTCGCTCGTGGCCGACGGCATCGACGTCTGGCTCGTGACCGGCGACGCGACGGCGACCGCGCTCAGCGTCGCCGCCCAGGTCGGGATTCCCGCCAATCGGGTCCTTGCGGAGGTCCTCCCCGAGGAGAAGGTCGGCGTCGTCGAGCGGCTCCAGTCGGAGGGCCACGTCGTCGCGATGGTGGGCGACGGCATCAACGATGCGCCGGCTCTCGCCCATGCCGATCTGGGTGTCGCGATCGGGACGGGCGCCGACGTCGCGATCGAGGCGTCCGACGTGACGCTCGTTGGTGGCGATCCGCGGGGTGTTGTCGCCGCGATCCGGCTCTCGCGGGCGACGGTCCGGACCATTCGCCAGAACCTCTTCTGGGCGTTCGCCTATAACGTCGTCCTCATCCCGGTCGCGATGGGCGCCCTGTACCCGACACTGGGCCTGACGCTCGATCCGGCGATGGCCGCCGGCGCGATGGCGCTCTCTTCGGTGACGGTCGTCGCGAACTCCCTCCGGCTCCGCGGTGTGGCGACCGGGCCTGGCGATCGAGGGCCGCGCCGGCGGCCCGATCGGGAGACCGTCCCCGCCGCGTGAGTCAGCGCTGCGCCGCGACGAACGCGAGCACAAGGGCGGCCACGACGGACGCGAGGATCGCCGCGCCCGCGCCCGCGCGGCGGCCGAAGCCGAGCGGCGTCACGACCTGGCTGGCGATGATCCCGACGATCGCCGGCGCCGTGGCGAGGAGCCCGACGAGCGCGCCGCCGGGCAGCTGCGAGCCGCCCGGCAGGATGATCGCCGCGGGGCTGAGGATGATCGTGAGGTCGGCCCCGACGAGGAACCCGACGACCGCGCCGAAGACCGCGTCGGACCGGGTCGGGGACATCGCGATCGGGTAGGCGGTCGCGAGAGCCCCGAGCGCGACGACAGCAGGGGCGAGGACGACGGCGCCGGCCAGCCCGGTCGGAATGGCGTAATCGCTACCGCCCGCGGAGAGGCGGTTTCCGGCCAGTGACGCGATCGCGACGACGGCCGCCACGACGGCGGCCTCGAGGCCGCGGCGGAGCCAGGTCGCGAGTCGATAACGTGGCATGGGCTCGCATCCTACACTCGGGCCGTGGGCACGCCCGGACGCCCGATTCCGCTCGTCGCAGCCCCGAGGCCGTCGTGACGTCGGGCCGCTTTCGAGTACCCGTCCCGGACGACGCGCGCGACCTTGGCGGCGACTTCGCGTGCCGCCACGACGTCGTCGTCCGGTTCGCGGATACCGACGCGATGGGCCATGTCAACAACGCCAACTACCTGACGTACTGCGAGATCGCACGCGCGGCGTACTACGAGGAGGTCACCGGCCGACCGCTGCCGCTGGGCGTGCACGGCGCGGAGGAAGGAATGATCCTCGCCGAGGTGAGGGTCACGTACCGGGCGCCGGCGTTTTACGGCGAGACAATCACGGTCGAGAGCCGCGTCGTCCGCCTGGGGCGGGCGAGCTTCACGATGGAGCACCGCCTCACGGCACCTGACAGCCGGTACGGAAACGCCCGGCTGATCGCGACGGCGGACTCCGTCCTCGTGACATACGACTACACCGCCGAGCGGCCGATCGAGCTGCCCGCCGCGCTCGTGTCGACAATCGAGGAGTTCGAGGGCCGGAACCTGCGCGGGTAGCGCG
>DATFPL010000088.1:0-7254 GCA_035264845.1 Candidatus Limnocylindrales bacterium
GCTCGGCGTTGACCCTGAAGGGGCTGACGTTCGCTCCGACGGGCGCGGTCGTCGCGGCCGCCACGACGTCGCTGCCCGAGACGCCGGGCGGCGAGCGGAACTGGGACTACCGCTACTCCTGGATTCGGGACTCGACGTTCGCGCTGTGGGGCCTCTACACGCTCGGGTTCGACTGGGAGGCCAACGACTTCCTCTACTTCATCGCCGACATGGCGGGCGGCGAGTCGGGCCTCCAGGTGATGTACGGCGTCGGCGGCGAGCGGACGCTCGAGGAGTCGACGCTCGACCACCTGTCGGGCTACGACGGCGCGCGGCCGGTCCGGGTTGGGAACGGCGCCTTCGACCAGCAGCAGCACGACATGTGGGGCGCCGTTCTCGACTCCGTCTACCTCCATACGAAGTCCCGCGACCACCTCGACGAGCGGATCTGGCCGATCCTCACTCGGCAGGTCGAGGCGGCGCTCGCCGCGTGGCGCGAGCCGGACCGCGGGATCTGGGAGGTCCGCGGCGAGCCGAAACACTTCACCTCGTCGAAGGTCATGTGCTGGGTCGCTGCCGACCGCGGCGCGCGCCTCGCCCGCGTCCGGCAGGACGCCGAGCTGGCCTCGCGCTGGCAGGCCGCGGCGGACGAGATTCATGCCGACATCTGCGCCAACGGCCTCGACGAGCGCGGCGTCTTCACCCAGCACTACGACACGACGGCCCTCGACGCGTCGCTCCTGCTCATGCCGCTCGTCCGATTCCTGCCGGCGGATGACCCGCGGATCCGGGCGACCGTCCTCGCGATCGCCGACGAGCTGACGGTCGACGGCCTCGTCCTCCGCTACCGCACCGAGCAGACGGACGACGGACTGTCCGGCGAGGAGGGCAGCTTCACGATCTGCTCGTTCTGGCTCGTCTCGGCGCTCGTCGAGATCGGGGAGGCCGCTCGTGCCCGGCGGCTGTGCGAGAAGCTGCTGGCCTACGCCAGCCCGCTCGGGCTGTACGGCGAGGAGATTGACCCCGGCTCCGGGCGGCACCTCGGCAACTTTCCGCAGGCGTTCACTCACCTTGCCCTGATCAACGCGGTCGTCCACGTCATCAACGCCGAGCACGCGGCGGTGCCGCAGGCGCCGCTCTCCCACACCCCGCAGCCCCGGCCGCAGACCCGCGGTGGAGGCGGGGCGCCGGAGCTCCCGGCCCGCCCGAAGGGCGGCGCCAACGGCGTCAGTGGCGGAGCCGACCACGGGACGGGCGCGACCGGTACGAACGGCGCCTCGAAGACGAGCCGCGCGGCGAAGCCGAAGGGCCGCACGCGCCCATAGGCCGCGGCACGCGCGCACCGGAGGTTGCCCCTCCTGGTGCACTCCGCTGCGGACGCGAGTGGAATTTGGTACCCGCGTTCCCCCCGCTCGGGACCTTCGCGCCGCTGAACCGCTCGGACCGCCTCCCTAGCGTGGCAACCGCACCGGACCCCCTGCCGGTGCTGCCCCGCGCGGGAGTCCGATGTCGACACACGCCGCTTTGTTCCGATCGCCGGCCGCGGGCGTCCGTCCCGTCGCGACGACGTCCGGCGATGTTGCGCGGCCGCGCGCGCTCAACAGGCGCGCCCGGCTGACGATCCTCACCGCGGCGGCGTTCGCGGTGACCTCGATCGGGCTCCTCCTGACGCCGTCGCCGACGTTCGGCTGGGCCGGGGGCACGTTCAGCTCCGCGTCGGAGCAGCTGCTCGTGTCGCTCACGAACAAGTCGCGGGCGAACGCCGGGCGCCGGGCGCTGCGGATCGACTCCGCGCTCACGTCCATCGCCCGGTACCGCAGCAAGGACATGATCGACCGCAACTACTTCAGCCACTCCATCCCGCCGTCCGGGAAGTCCGTCTTCGACGTGATGCAGTCGCGGGGCTACTGCTTCCACCTCGCGGGCGAGAACATCGGCTGGAACACGTACCCCGACGACGTCGCCACCGCGAAGATCCACGAAATGTTCATGGCCTCGTCGAGCCACCGATCGAACATCCTCGGGACGGCCTGGGACGTCATCGGCGTGGGCGCCTACAAGTCGTCGACGGGCAAGAAGATGTGGACGGTGCTCTTCGCCGACAAGTGCGGGACAACGTCGACCCCGAAGCCGACACCCAAGCCGACACCGAAGCCGACCCCGCGACCGACGACGAAGCCAAAGCCGCGCACGACGCCGACGCCCGCTCCCGTCGTCCGCCCCAAGCCGACGCCCAGGCCGACCCCGAAGGCGACACCGACGCCAACGCCGACTCCCGCACCTTCCCCGACGGCGGCGATCCCCGACGCTCGCGACCCGCGCGCGGGTGGCGACAACGGGGATAACGACGACGACCAGGGCGGTGACGGAGCGGCGGCGGGCCGACCATCCCTTCGGATCCGCGACGGCAACGCACCGCAGGCCCTCGTAGACACGATCGTGGGCGGCGTGAGCGGTTTCTTCTTCGGCGCCTGACGGCGTCTCGCCGCGGCTAAACTCCATCCGATGCCGACCGCCACCGGCTCCCGCGCGGCCCCTGCCGCGAAACGACCACCCGCGATCGTCGCGCCGACGATCCTCGAGGCGCGCGCGCTGACCAAGCGGTACGGCGTCGGCGACACGGCAGTCGACGCGATTCGCGGCATATCCCTGTCGGTCGCGGCCGGTGAGTTCGTCGCGCTCATGGGCCCGTCGGGGTCCGGCAAGAGCACCCTCCTCCAGCTCCTCGGCGGCCTCGATCGACCGACGTCCGGCGAGGTCATCCTCGACGGCGCCGTCGTCAGCAAGCTGTCGGACGAGAAGGCGACGCGGCTGCGCCGCGACAAGACGGGCTTCGTGTTCCAGTTCTTCAACCTGATCCCGCTCCTCGACGTGACCGAGAACGTAGCCCTCCCGTTCACGATCGCCGGCCACGACCCGTCGCGGGGGGAGCTGGCGGAACGCGTGGCCGAAGCAGTCCGGCTCGTCGATCTCAGCGCCAAGGCGCGGCATCGACCGGATCAGCTGTCCGCCGGCGAGCAGCAGCGAGTCGCTGTCGCCCGGGCGCTCGTGACCCGGCCGGCAATCCTCTTCGCCGACGAGCCGACCGGGAACCTCGACTACACGACCGGGTCGGAGATCCTCGACGCCCTCTGGCGTTCGTGCGCCGAGCGGGGGCAGACGATCGTCCTCGTGACCCACGACTCCAAGGCCGCCGCATACGCCGACCGGGTCCTCGTGATCCAGGACGGCGGCATCAACGACGAGATCGTGCTGGGGCGCCGAGCCGTCCACGACGCCACCCCGCTCATCAGCCGGCTCGCCCGGATCGGTCTCTAGCCGGCAGTGCGTGGGCTGACCTGGCTCGCGTGGCGGAGCCTCGCCGCGCGGCGGCTCCGGTCGCTGCTGACCGTCGCTGGGATCTCGCTGGGCGTCGGGGTGCTGTTCGCGTCGCTCGCGACGAACACGGCCATCGAGCGCTCCATCGACCGGACCGTCGCCGATCTTGTCGGATCGGCGGATTTGCGCGTCGCGGCGTTCGACGACGCCGGGCTCTCGGCCGAGAGCGTCAGCGCAATTCGCGGTTCGCTCGGTGTCGGCGTGGCGGCGCCCGCAATCGAGCGGCGGACGTACCTCCTGGCCGAGGCCGACACGACCCTCGGCGCCGTCGAACCCGGGCCGCCGTCGGCGCCCGTCACCGTGCTCGGAATCGACCCTGTCGTCGACAGTGAGATCCATGACTACGGGGTGATCGAGGGCTCGCCGCTCCTCCGCCGTGACGAGGCTGCGGCGGTCGTGTCCGAGCGACTTGCCCGCGACGGCTACCCCCTCGGCGCCGAGATCGCGCTCCAGGCTGCCGGCGACCCCGAACGGTTCCGCGTCGTGGGGATCGTGGCCGGCGAGGGCCCGCTCCTCGGCGCGGAAGGCCGGATGGTGATCCTGCCCATCGCCGCAGCGACGCGGATCTTCGGCCTCGAGGGCGTCACCCGCGTCGACGTGAAGGTCGCCGACGGCAGCTCCGTCGGGGAGGTCGAGTCGGAGCTCGAGTCGAAGCTCACCGCGGACCCCTACGTCCTCTCGTCGCCACGTGACCTCGCCGCGTCGCTGCGCGCGTCAACCGCCGACTTCCAGTCCACGGCCGCGCTCATCGCCGCCGTCGCCCTGTTCGTCGGCGCGTTCCTCATCTTCAACACGCTGTCGATGACGGTCGCCGAACGAACGCGCGAGGTGGGGCTGCTGCGGGCCGCCGGTGCGACGCGGCGCCAGGTCATGAGCTTCGTCCTCGCCGGGGCGACCGCGCTTGGCGTGATCGGGTCGGTCGCCGGGCTCGTCGTGGGGTTGCTGCTCGCTGCCGCGGCCGCCGGGTACGTCCGGACGGTGGGATCGGTGAGGATCGAGGGGCTGGACGCATCGCCACGGGGGTTCATCCTCGCGGGGCTCGTCGGCGTCGCGGTCACGGTCGCCGGGGCTCTCGAGCCCGCGTGGCGGGCCGGGCGGATATCGCCGATCGAAGCACTCTCGCCGCGGGCGGAGACGGGCCGCGGCAGTGGCGCGCGCCTGCGCTGGCTCGTCGTCGTCTTCGCCGCCGTCGGCCTCGTCGTCCTCGTCGCGTGGTCGTTCGGGGGCGCGGACGGCGGCCTCCCCCGCGCATTCGCGGTGTACGTCGCGCTCCTCGTTGCGACGCTCCTGTCACCGCTGCTCCTGGCGCCGCTCGGCCGGATCGCCGGCATGCCGTTCGCCGCCGTGTTGCGATTCGAGGAGCGACTGGCGCGGGGGAGCCTTGTCCGCGACCCCAGCCGAACCGCGCTGACCGTCGGGGCGCTGACGATCGGGCTGGCGATGATCGTCGCGATCGGCGGTGTCGCATCGAACGCGCGAAACGCGGCCGCGGGATGGATCCAGAGCGTCGTTCCCGGCGACGAGGTCGTGACGTCGATCCGCCCGGTCGCACTCGACGAGCCGGTGGTCGCCGATCTCCGCGCAGTAGAGGGCGTCGCGCGGGTCACGCCGGTCGCGACGTTCGAGGCGGCACTGCACGGCAGCCGGATCGATGCCGCCGCCGTGGTCGGAGCCGATCTCCTCGCGGATGGCCGCCTCCGGTTCGTCGCCGGCGATCGCGATGCCGCGCTTACCGCGATCGACGCGGGTGGTGCAGTAATCGTGCCCGCGGGCGTAGCGGACCGGCTGCGTGTCCGGGTGGGCGACTCGCTCGAGTTCACGGTTCGCGGCGGAACCGCTCATCTCCGCGTCGTCGGAATCGCCGAGCGAACGCTCCCCGGCCGCGCCGGCGAGGCGCTCCTGGTGGGGTGGCGGGATGCGACGTCGAGCTTCGGAGTCGCAGGCGCCGACTTCTTCGCCGTCCGGTTCCAGCCCGGGACCGGTGGCGCGGCACGAACGAGGCTCGAGGACGTGGCGCGCCAGAACGCCCTCGAGCCGAGCTCGATCGAGCGTGTCGAGGGCGCCATCGCGGACGCACTCGGGCGGGTGTTCGGGCTTTTCGACGCCCTCGCCCTCGTCGCCGTCCTCGTGGCGGCGCTCGGGATCGTGAATACGCTGACGATGAACGTCGTCGAGCGCGTCCGCGAGATCGGCGTCCTCCGCGCGGCCGGCATGACGCGGCGCCAGGTCCGTCGGATGGTCGTCGTCGAGGCGGGCATCCTCGGGCTCGTCGGGGCGGTGCTGGGGATCGCGACCGGGCTCGTCGTGGGCGCCCTGATGCTCGTGCTCGGCGGCGGCAGAGTCGACCTGCCGCTCGAACCGCCGTGGGCCGCGATCGCGGCCTGTTTGGTGCTCGGCGTCGGGGTGTCGATGGCAGCCGCGTGGTATCCGGCGCGGCTCGCCGGCCGGCTGTCGATCGTCAGGGCGGTCCAGTTCGAGTGACTCCCGGACAGTCGCGGCGTCTGCGCCCGCTGTGCCCTCTGCTAGACTCGCGCCGTCCCGCGGCGAAGAGAGGGTCGCCGACGGTGAGGAGGGTCCCCTGATGACGATCGCGATCCCGCGGCTCGATCGCCTGCCTGCCGCCGAGCGCGGCATCACGATCGCCGACTTCCTGGTACCGATACGCGTCGGCGAGCGATTGAGCTCGCGGGCACGTCACGTGGCCCTGATTCTCGCCGGCGCCGCGCTCATCTATCTCTCGGCGAGGGTCGCGATCCCGATCCCCGGCACACCGGTCCCGGTTACCGGTCAGACGTTCGGCGTACTGCTCGTCGGCGGCGCGCTCGGGTTCCGTCGCGGCCTTGCGGCCGTTCTGATCTACGTCCTGCTCGGTGTCATCGGGCTGCCGTTCTTCGCCGAGGGCAAGAGCGGCATCGCAACGATCACCGGCGCGACCGGCGGGTACCTCCTCGGGTTCCTCGTGGCCGGGAGCCTCGTCGGGCGACTCGCCGAGCTGGGCTGGGACCGACGGGTCATCGGCGCGGTCGGCGCGATGGCGATCGGGAACGCCGTCATCTACGTGATCGCGCTGCCGTGGCTCGCCGTCGTTGCGCACCTCGACCCGATCACGACCCTCGAGAAGGGGTTTTTCCCGTTCGTGATCGGCGACGTCCTGAAGCTCGTGCTGGCCGCAGTCGTGTTCCCGGCCGCGTGGTGGGTTGTCGGCCGTCGCCCGGGGGAGCGGTAGGGCGGTTCCGCGGGTCGTCGTCTCAGATTCCACTCCCCGGGGAGTTGGCAACGGGACGCGTCGCGGCTGCGCCCTCGCCACGCTCGCCGGTTCGCCTCGTTCCTCTCACACGCTCGCTCGAGTGTCATATGACCGAGACAACCTGGATAACTCTCGCCTGAGTGGCGTCTGAGAGAAACGGCCCCGCCGCGCAGTTGATTTCCGTCAAATGCTCTCCACGTGCGCGCGAGACGAGGCCGCGGAGCGAACGTCGCCGGATCCGTCGTCCGCGGACGCTCGACACACCGAGCGTTTCCGCCAAACGCTCCCGTGGTGCACGCGCGGCGCTGATTCGGGGACCTCGCGCGCACGAGGCGCGCATCTGGCGGAAACCCAACGATCAGGCCCGCGACCCTCCACCGCGGCGCACCGGCTCCCCGCGTCCCGAGACGCGCGAGACGTCGGAGTCGAACGTCGCGGATGCAGCCACAGCGTCGCTCACGGCTCGCGGTCCTGCTTCCCGCTATCGTCGATCGATGGCGATCGCCGTGCAGGACGAAACCGGGATGGACGTTCGTCGCGATGCCCATGGGCTCTACGGTCCGGACAGTGAGGCCTGGCGCCTCGACCGCGAGGCGATGCTCCTTCTCGCGGCCGGTCCGCGCTCACTCCTCCTCCAGGTCGCGCACCCG
>DATFPL010000089.1:0-3646 GCA_035264845.1 Candidatus Limnocylindrales bacterium
AAGCGCTGAAAGCATCTAAGTGCGAAGCTCGCCTCGAGATGAGGTTCCCCACCGGGTCAACCGGGTAAGACCGCAGGGAGACCACCTGTTTGATAGGCCGCATGTGGAAGTCCGGTGACGGATGAAGCTGAGCGGTACTAACGGTCGAGGGCTTGACCTCTTCAGCAACTGACCAGGGGTCGGTGGCTGGAGTCGTGATCGATCCAGACAAGAGTCGAGATCGAAGATCTCAACCAATTGGCGCCCCGCGCGCGGGCATGACCCGTGCGCGAAAGGCCCGCTGCCGAACGCAATCCACGCAGAAAATCCTGGTGACTCTAGCGGAGAGGCCACACCCGTTCCCATCCCGAACACGGAAGTTAAGCTCTCCAGCGCCGAAGATACTGAGAGGGCAGCCTTTCGGGAAAATAGGTCGTCGCCAGGATTTTTGCGTTTCGGCGCGATCCGCGGTCGCTCAGCGCCCGTGCGCCGCGGGCCTCCGCGCGTGGTATCCGGTCGGCTATCCTCGAGGCCGTGACCGCCGCGTCCGAGTCTCAGCTCTCGGCCGGCATCGACGCCGGCGTTTCGCCGGGCGATGTCGCGGTCCCGCCACCGCCGGCGGCTTACGCGACGCGGCGAATCTGCCCGTACCTCACCGTGCCGGATGGCGTCTGGCGAAGCGCAATGCCGATGCGGGACCACCACTGCGGCGCCGTCGTCCCACCGGCGCTTCTGGCGGACGAGAAGCAACGACGGCTGTGTCTTTCCGACCGTCACGCGAACTGCGCGACGTTCCAGCTCGCAGCCGGTCGCCCGGGATCCGCGGCCGCGCGAACGGACACGAAATTCGAGGCGCCGTGGCCGCGCGACCGCCGCTCGTCGTCCCGATCCTCGCCGGCGAACCGCCCGGGAGGGGAAACAGTCACGCGATGGTCGATCGTCCGGACACGACCTGTCGTTCTCGACCATCCGCGCGTGCCATCCGCTGTTGCGTCCGTCAGGAACCGGAACACGGCACGAATCGCGGCTGGCGCTGCCGTCGCGATCGTGCTGCTCCTTGTCGGTGTCGCAAGGCTCTCCTCATCGTCACCCGCCGCATTCGCAAGCGGCGCGGCGTCGGTCTCGCCGTCGGCCCTGGCGATCGCCGCGACGGCGTCCGCCGTGATCGATCCCGTGCCGTCGCCGAGCCCGGATCCAACGGCCGCAGCGGGACCGGCGTCGCCGCGCGTCGCCACGCCCGCGCCGACCGCGGCCGCCCCGTCGACACCATCGCCGACGTCGGCCGCGACGACGTACCAGGTGAGGGACGGGGATACGCTCTACGCCATCGCCGCGAAATTCGACACGTCCGTGCGTCATCTCCAGGACCTGAACAGGATGGGCTCGTCGACGCTCCTTCACCCCGGCGACGAGCTCCGCGTGCGCTGACCGCCGGTCAGCTCTGGCAGCCTCGACAAAACGACGTCACGAATCCACCGGCCTTCACCTCGCTGATCCGCGTCCCGCAGCGAGGGCACGCCTGGCCGCCCTTCATATGGACGGCAAGAAAGTCACGCACCTGCGTCTCGAACGTCGGCGGTACGCGCGCGCGCAGCACGTCGATCGCGCGCGCGAGGGTCGAGCGGGTGGCGCGATACAGCTCATCGACCTCCTCTGCCGCCAGTGACGATCGCTTGCGGAACGGCAGGAGGCGCGCGGCGTGGAGCACCTCGTCGCTGTACGCGTTACCGATGCCGGCGACGAACGCCTGGTTGCGCAACAGGTTCTTGAGCTCGCCCGGGTGGCGCCGAATTCGCGTTCTCCACTCGTCGAGCGTGAGCGCGGCGTCGTCCGCGTCGGGACCCTGCTCCTCGGCCGACATGCCCGGGACCTCGCGGTCGACGCCCGCCGGCAACAGGTACACCTTGCCCATCTGCGTGGGGTCGCGATAGCGAATCTGCACCGGCGCGTCGTCGGCCGGCAGCCAGACCGCCCTGGCCGTCCATGACGCGCTATCGGACGGTCCTCGGTTGCGTCCGCCGAACCCGAGCACGACGGCGGTCTTCGTCGGTTCCCGGGCGTTCGGTGCAGCGAGCTGGAAGCGCCCGGTCAGCATCGGATTGACGACAACGCGGTCCCGGTCGAGCTCGACGACGAGGAACTTGCCGCGCCTTCGAATGCGCTCGACGCGCTGCCCAACGAGCGCGGCGAGCTCGGCCGGCGTGCCGCGCACGGCGAGCGGTCCCGGAGCCGTCGCCGATGTCACCGATCGCCCTGTCAGCGCGGCGTGGAACGCCTCCGCGACGACGGTCAGGTCTGGTAGCTCGGGCACGGCGGGCGCATTGTAGCCGCGAGAAGCGGTGTGCTAGACTCTCCCGGCCCTAGCGGCAGGACAGCTGAAGAGCTTCGTTCCAAGCCACTCGACACGAAGGAGCGGACCGCGGACCTGATCGACCACGGACCACTTGATCGTTCCGAAACCGGCTTGAGCGGTGCTCAGGCCGTTTCTGATTCGAGGGGGCAAATTCACGACAGGAGTACGACCACTTGACCGAACAGCAGCAGGGCGGGACGGCGCCGGAGCCGGGGGCGATCGCCTCATCGGCCGACCAGGCACCGGATGAAGCCGTCGGGGCAGTTGCCGTCGCCGACGAGCCCGCCGCGACGGAACAGACCGCGGCTGACGACACCGGTACCGCCGCCGATGACACGACGGATCGCGCCAACGGAAGCGCGATCGCACAGACGGCGCCGAGCTCAAACGGGACTGGAATCGCGACGCGCGATGGCGTCGAAAGCGGCGGAGCGACCGCGATCGTCGACGTCGACACGGCAGATGCACCTGCGGCCTCGGACGACGAGGCAGATGCGCCGCCGCGCGAGCTTGGTCCGGAGCCGACGACGATGGAGGAGCTCCTCGCCGAGCAGGACTCGGACATCAAGAGCTTCAAGCACGGCGACGTCGTCGAGGGCAAGGTCGTCCGGATCGACAAGGACGAGATCCTCGTCGACATCGGCGCGAAGAGCGAAGGCGTCGTCAGCAACCGCGAGCTGTACGGGCGCAATGCCGAGTCGCAGCCTCAGCTCGCGATCGGCGATACGGTCCTCGTGTACGTCCTGCAGCCCGAGTCGCAGGAGGGCCACGTCGTCCTGTCGCTCCGCCGCGCCGGTCTTGAGCGCAAGTGGCGCTCGATGCAGGAGCAGTTCGAGGCGGGCGTGATCATCGAGGCGCCCGTGATCGACCACAACAAGGGCGGCCTGATCGTCGATTGCGGCATCCGCGGCTTCGTCCCGATCAGCCAGATCGTCGACTTCCCGCGGCGTCCCCAGAACGACCAGCCACGCGACGCCGCGCAGGAGATCGCGGAGAAGCTCATGCCGTTCGTCGGCCGGAAGCTTCGCCTCAAGATCCTCGAGGTCAACCGCAAGGCGAACCGGCTCATCCTGTCGGAAAAGGTCGCGCTGTACGAGGAGCGCCGCGAGAAGCGGGACGAGCTGTTCAGCAGCCTGCAGGTCGGCCAGAAGGTCACCGGCACGGTTCGGTCGATCGCGCCGTTCGGGGTGTTCATCGACCTCGGTGGCATCGACGGCCTCGTCCACAAGAGCGAGCTGTCGTGGAACAAGGTCAACAACCCGGAGGCCGGCTACAAGGTCGGTGACGAGGTCGAGGCCGAGGTCATCGACATCA
>DATFPL010000090.1:0-18328 GCA_035264845.1 Candidatus Limnocylindrales bacterium
CGCAGCCCTGTGGCAGCGTCAGCCCGACCTTCACGCGGGTACGTCCGCGTAGGCGTCGACGACGACCGTTCGGACCCTCGCGATCAGGTCGTCGGTGAACGGCCGCGCGTCCGCGACGGTGTACCAGAGCCCCGCCTCGCGGACGTACGACCCGAGCGTCCGCATCGCCTCCGCCGCGTCGTCCCACGTGACGCCCATCGCCTCCGGTCGGATGTCGACGCCGGCCCGCCGGATCGCCGCGACCATCCGCTCCGGGTCGTTGTTTTGGAGCACGGACGCGGCGACGATCCCGAGCCCCACCGGCTGCCCGTGGATGAAGTGGCGGCCGGTGATCCGCTCGAGGTTGTAGAAGACGAAGTGCTCCATCCCCTCGATGTGCCGCGGGTTCCAGCCGGAATCGTGGAACGTCGTTCCGCCCCAGCGGTGGCCCGCGACGAGCGTCCGGATGCCGGTTTCGGTGACCTCGCGGATGTCGTCGAGATTGGCGACGACAGCATCGAGGTGGACGCGCGCCTGGGCCACGAGTCCGTCGTCGTACGGCCAGCGCGCCTCGGCGCGGCCGCTCTCCGCGGCGAACCGCCAGTCGAAATGGGCGGTGTGATAGCAGAGGATGTCGCCGATCCCGCTCCGGTTGAGCGCCGGCGGCGCCGAGGCGATCACGTCGAAGTCGATGTAGACGGCCTGCGGGATCGTGAACCCGATGTACCGGACGAGGCCACCGACACGGAGCCCCGCGCGATGTCCGAACGGCGCGTTGACCGTCGTCGCCGTCGGGACCTGGAACAGCGGCTTGCGCGTCGTCCAGGCGAAGAACTTTGCGACATCGACGGCCTGCCCGCCACCAACCCCGATCACGCTCCCGAACTCGCCGAGCTTCGCGACAGCCTTCTCGAGATCCGCCACCTCGAGCGAGTCGACGAGGTGGACGCCCGCGAGATGCGGCCCGGAAAGCTGCGCCTCCAACCGCGGCCACAGGTCCGCCATCGTCACGACCAGATACGGTCGATGGGCGAACGACGGCAGCTGCCCGACGAGCTCGCGACCAAAGACGGTCGGGAAGCCCTCGGACGCGGGCGCCGTCACGCGACCGAGCCCGCCACGATGTCGACCGTCGCGGGAATTAGCGTCACCTCATTGAACCCGAGCCGAACCGTCCCGCGCCCCTCGAGCAGCGTCAGCCGCTGTCCGCCGGCAATGTCGACCCGCAGCTCGCGTCCGCCGACGTCGACGCGCAACTGGGCTGTCGGCCCCTCGAAGATGACTCGCTCGACCCTGCCCTCGACGACGTTCTCGTAGCCCGCGCCGTCACCCCCTTCGAGGACGTCGATGTTCTCCGGCCGGAGGTAGACGTGGACGGCGTCGCCGACTCGTACGCCGGCCCGCGGCCGCGCCTGTACGGTCATCCCGGATGCGGACACGATCGTCCGCGCGGCATCGCCGGAACCCTCGACCGCGGTGACGGTCCCGGGCAGCCCATTGTTCGCGCCGATGAACTCGGCCACGAACGGCGTCCGCGGGTTCAGGTAGATGTCTGTCTGCGTCCCGATCTGCTCCGCGCGCCCGGCGTTCATCACCACGATGCGGTCGGATATGGCGAACGCCTCCGACTGGTCATGGGTGACATAGATCGCCGTCTTGCCGGTTCGGCGCTGGAGGTCGAGGATCGAGTACTTGAGGGTGTCGCGCAGGTTTCGGTCGAGGGCGGAGAGCGGCTCGTCGAACAGCAGGACGCGCGGATCGGTGGCCAGGACGCGCGCGAGCGCGACGCGCTGCTGCTGCCCGCCGGACATCTGCGCCGGGAGCCGCGCGCCGTAGCCCGCCAGCCCGACCATCGCGAGCATCTCCTCGACGCGCGCCGCGATCGCGGCCTTCTTCTGCCCCTTCACCGACAGCCCGAAGCCAATGTTGTCGGCGACCGTGAGGTGAGGAAAGAGCGCCGGCGTCTGGAAGACGAAGCCGATGTTCCGCTTGCGCGGCGGCAGGAACGTCACGTCCTCGGCGTCGAAATGGATGCGCCCGCTCGTCGGCTCGATGAGCCCGGCGACCATGCGAAGCGTCGTCGTCTTGCCGCAGCCGGACGGCCCGAGCAGCGTCACGAGCTCGCCGTCGGCGATGTCGAGGTCGAACTCCTGGACGGCGACGGTCGAGCCGTAGTGCTTGGTGATCGCCGCGAGACGAACCGTCGACATCAGATCAGGTACGTGCCGCGGAGATAGCGGGTGCCGAAGACGCGGAAGAACAGGAGCACGGCCGCGAATGAGATCAGCTGCATCGTCACCGCAAGCGCCGCCGTCGTCGGGGCGAGGCCGGCGGTCCGAATGAGGTTGAAGACCCGGAGCGGTGCGGTCGTGATCCCGGTCGGGTGGACGAACAGGGTCACCAGGTACTCGTTGAACACGATGATGAAGGCGAGCATCAGCCCGGCGCTGACACCGGGCCCGATGAGTGGGAGGACGATCTTGCGGAACGTCTGCCAGCGCGTCGCGCCGAGGCATTCGGACGCCTCCTCGAACACGAGCGGCAGGTCCTTGAGCGCGACGACGATCGGGGTGAGCATCAGCGGGAATGTCCCAACGGCCATGGCGAGCACGAGCCCCCACACGGACGTCGTGAGGTGGTAGGTGAAGTTGTAGGTCAGGACGAGCGAGATTCCGATCACGGCGCCCGGCACGTACAGCGGCAGGGTGATGGCCGAATAAAGCAGCCGCTTGCCCGGCAACGGGTAGCGCACGATCGCGTACGCCGCGGGCAGGGCGATCGCGAGATCGATGACGAGCGTCAGGCCGGCGATCCGGAAACTCCACCAGAGGTTCTCGCCGAAGCTGCCGAGGACGTACTGGAAGTTCTCGACGGCGTACGTCCCGCCAGGGCCGGTGAACGAGTAGACGAGCAGCGCCGTGAACGGCATGACGAACACGAGGAGGCAGAGCCAGATATAGGCGTGACTGAGCAGGTCGAGGACGCGCCGCGAGCTGAAACGTCGCGACGCCGCACGACTGGGCGCGGGGGCGGCCCGGCTCGGCGCGGAGACGGTCGATGCGCTCAATCGACCAGCGCTCCGCGCGAGTAGCGCAGCGAGAAGTAGGTCACGACGAAGGCGAGGATGAGCAGGACGACGCCCATCGTCGTCGACAGCCCGTAGTCCGTCTGGACCACGCCTCGCTGGTAGAGCGTCCAGGCCAGCGACTTCTGCTCGTTGATGGAGCCGAGCAGCAGCGGCTCGGCGAACGTCCCGAGGTTCCAGCCGAAGACCATGAGCGCCCCGGCGACGATGCCCGTTCGGGTCAGCGGCAGGAGCACGCGCCGAAATGTCTGCCACGGCCGCGCGCCCAGGCACGCCGCCGCCTCCTCGAGCGTGGGGTCGACGTTGCTGAGCGCGGCGCCGACGTTCATGACCATGAACGGGAACGTGAAGATCGACATCGCGAACACGACCGACGGGAGGCTGTACAGCACCGACGTGTTCTGGATCCCGAGGGCCTCGAACAGCGGCGTCGCCGGGCCGCCCGGCAGGAGCAGGAACCGCATCCCGAACGCGATGTAGAGCGCGCCGAACATCGGGAAGACCATGAACGCCCGGACGATGTCGCGGTAGCGGACCTTGCGGACGAGGATGTAGGCGAACGGGAACCCGAAGATCAGGTTGACGATCGTGGCGAGGCCGGCCAGCTCGAGCGTCACGAGGACGTTCGGCAGGTACCGGCTCACCATCGCCTGGTAGTTCGTAACCGTGAACGTCGGTCCCGCCGGCGACAGGTAGCTGTTGGCCAGGCTGAAGCTCATCTGGACGATGAACCCGAGCGGGTAGTAGAGAAACAGGGCCGCCAGCAGGATCGCCGGCGTCAGCAGGGCGAGGCCCGTCAGCCGGTTGCGGCGGTCGCGGCGAAGCTCCGGCGCGAGGCCGGGCATCGACAACGAGAGCGGCTCAACAGCCATCGGGTGGTCCTGTCGGTGCGGGAGTCGGAGTCGGAGTCGGAGTCGCCGCCCCTCCCGGCCGGGAGGGGCGGCGGTTCATTGCCGGCCTACTGCCCGATCTTCTGGGCGTAGTAGTCCTGCCACTCCTTCTGGCCCTTGTTGTAGGCGTCCCAGTCAACGGACTTGAACGACGACTGGATCTGCTCGAGGGTCGGGAAATAATTGAAGTAGTCCTTGGCGAACCACTCCGGGACCTGGGTGACGTAGTTCGGGCCGAGGAAGCCCTCGCTCAGCTCGCTCCAGGGTCCGTGGTCGATCGGCCAGTTGTTGGGGAACTGGACCTCCGGGCTGAGCCGCCAGTTGATGAAGATCTGGGCGAGCACCGGGTGCGCCGCACCCTTCGGGATCCACAGATAGCCGTTGACGGGAAAGATCGCCGACGGCAGGAGCAGCGTCGCATCGTTGTTCTTGCCGCTGAAGTACTCGAGGCGGGCGAGGCTGTTCCAGAACGTCACCGCGTAGGCGCCACCGGACCGGAGCAGCTGCTGCATCTCCGACGAGTCGGAGGTGTACTTCAGGACGTTCGGGCCGATGTTGGTGACCGCCCAGTCGACGACCTCCTTCATCTGTGCCGGATCCTTGTAGTCCTTGCCGAGCTCCGATGCGAGGCCAAGGAAGAAACCGCCGGCCGTGATGTCGCCGGGGACGGGAAGCGTGACCTTGCCCTTGAGGGACGGGTCCGCGAGGTCCATCAGCTTCTTGAGGTTGGGAGCCTTCGACTTCTCGAAGACGACCGCCGGGAACGCCGTCGACTGGAAGGCGATCGACGTGGGTGCGTGCTGGAACTGGTCGATGACGAGGCTCTGGTTCGGTACCAGGCCCGACGGCAGGTAGCTGTCGACGGCGTTGTTCGCCATCGCCTCCGACCAGTAGTTCTCCTCGATCGCCATGACGTCGTACGGCGCCGGATTGCCGCCCTTCTGCGCGGCGTAGAGGTTGGTCAGGTAGACGCTGGGCGCCTGCGAGCCCTCGTAGGTGAACTGGATATCCGCCCCGTACGTCGCCTTGACGTAGGCCTTGAACTGCTTGACCAGCTCGTCGTTCGCGGTGTACGTCCAGTTCGCGACGACGAGGCTGCCCTCCTTCGCGACGGCCGCCTTGACCTCGTCGGGGGTCATGTCCTTGTTCACGATCGCCACGTGAACTGTGCCGGCCGCAGCGCTGGCGCCGCCCGCTGCGGGGCTGGAGCTCGCGGCACCCCCGCCGGTGCTCGCGGCTGGGCTCGTCGTGGCCGCACCCGACGGCGTGCACGCCGCCGCGAGCATGACCGCTGAGACAGCGAGCGCCGGAAGCCTCAACAGTCTCGAAAGTCCCGTTCTTCGGTGCATGACTCCTCCTCCTCGCGCCGTTCGGCGCTACGACTGCCACTCCCCGAACGTGGCGTAGACCCGGTCCCGGACGTGCTCGACGACGTCCTCGGTGACCGGACGGGCATCCGCGATCGTGTACTCGAAGTCGACGCGCCGGACGTACGACGCAAGGCCCCGCATCGCCATCGCCGCATCGTCCCAGGTGATGCCCATCGCCTCTGGACGGATGTCGACGGCGGCTCGCTTGAGCGCCGACAGGATCATCTCCGGCTCGTTCTCCTGGAGTACGGCGCCGAAGTATGTGCCGAGGCCGACGGCCTGGCCGTGGATGAAGTGGTGACCGGTCAGGTCCTCCAGCCCATAGAGATAGGCGTGATCCACGCCGTCGAGATGACGGGTGTTCCAGCCGGCATTGTGAAACGCGGCGCCACCCCATCGCTGCGCGCCGACGAGCGTCCGGATGCCCTCGTCGGTGACGTCCCTGATTTCGTCGAGGCCGCCAACGACCTCGTTCAGCGCGACCTTCGCCTCGTCGACGAGCTGCTGGTCATATGGCCAACGGCGTTCCTCCCTGCCGGCGTCGTGGGCGAGCTTCCAGTCGAAATGGGCGGTGTGATGGCACAGGACGTCGCCGACGCCGCTCCTGTTGAGCAACGGCGGCGCGCTTCGGATGACGTCGAAGTCGACGTAGACGGCCTCGGGAACGCCCCAGCCGACCACGACCGCGCGGCCTTCGTGGCGAAGTGCGGATCGATGGCCGAACGGCGCATTCGTCGTCATCGCGGTCGGCGCGAGGAACAGCGGCCGGTTCCGGGTCCAGGCAAAGAACTTCGCGACGTCGACGGCCTGACCGCCACCGAGCCCGATGACGCTGCCGAACTCCGGCAGCCCGGCGGCCTGCGCGTCGAGCTCGACGACGTCGAGCGTCGTGACGAAGTGAACGCCGACGAGATTCTCGTCGAACAGGTGCTCGAACCGCGGCCAGAGGTCCGCCATCGTCACGACCAGGTACGGCCGATGGACGAAGTTGCGCAGCTCCCCGACGAGCTCGCGGCCGAAGACCGTCGTGAACTGACGACCCTTCCGCGGCGCGCCGGCGTCGCCCGAAAGATCGGCCACGCGAGACGCCTGCTCCACGATCCTCCTCACAGCGCCGACCCGCCCGTGAGGCGGGGCGTAACGATAAGCCCCCACGTCACGCGAGATCACCGCCCGGGCGACCGTCGCAGTCGCAGCGCCAGGCCCAGCTCGAGGCACCGCTCCGGGTCGTCAACGAACGGCCCGATGATCCCCGCGATCCGGTCGAGCCGGTTGGTCAGCGTGTTGTAGTGGACAAACAGCCGGCGGGCGGCGTCGGCGACGTTGCGCGTCGCGAGGTAGACCTCGAGCGTCTCGACCAGCGTCGTGTGCCGGCGGGCGTCGTAGTCGAGCAACGGCCGGATCGCGGCGTCGACGAACGCGCTCCGCTCGGGCTCGGCGGTGTTGAACAGCAGGCGGTCGAGGTGGAGGTCCTCGAAAAGCGACACGACGCCCGGCCCGCGGCTCCACCGCCCGACGGAGATGGCGCCGCGCGCCTCGCGGAAACTGACGTCGAGCGTCAGGGGATCGTCGACCGGTCGCCCCAGTCCGACGTCAATGACAGCGCCCGCGAGTCGGCGCCCCGCCTCTGCGTGGAGCTCCGCGCCCGATGCCCGGGCGGCGTCGCGACCGCGCGCGGTGGATGCGACCAGGGCAGCGACGCCGGCGGTCCTCTCCCATACGATCGCGGACGGCCCGAGGGCAACGCGGGCCGCGTCGACGAGACGGTGCCGCGCGACAAGCTCCTCGGACGACCCGGCAAGCAGCCCGAAGGGCCGACCGCCGAGCTCATCGATCTCCGCGACGAGAACGGCCCGTGGCGTACTGAGATCCCAGTCGAACGCGGCCGCTCGCTCCATGAGCGCCGCGCGATCCGTGACGTGCCCGGTAACGAGCTCGTCGAGGCAGACCGCCTGGAACCGTCGATCCGCCTCGGCGACCGCGCGTGCCTGCACCTGTCGAAGGGCCGCCACCGTCGCGGCGTAGTCGAGCGCCTCGAGGTCGTCGTCGGACAGATCTGCGAGCTCGGCGCGCACGACGATGGAGCCGTGTCGCTCCGGGCCAGCCTGGATCGGCTGGACGATGACGGCGCCCGCAGACCCGCAGATCGTGGCCGTCGGCCCGCCGTCGGCGGCGGCGTCCAGCGCGGAGGCGGCGGACAGGTCCGCCGCCGCGGCGTCGTCGAATCCCGACGAAGTGGCGACGACGGGGCCCTGGGCGTCGACGATCGCGACGGGGTGCCGGATCGCCTCCGCGAGCGCTTCCGAAATCTGGCGGAGGCCGCCGCCGGTCAGGACGATCGACGTGAAGCGGTCGTGGATCTCCGCGGCTCGACGGAGGCGCACGGATTGCACGTCGAGGATGACGCCGAGCACCGCGCCGATGATCTCGTTGAACGACGCTGGCGCCGGGAGCTCGATGAGCGGGAACCCGAGCCGCTCCGCGTCGTCGATCATCGCCTGCGGGATCGCGCCGATGTAGCGAGTGGGCTTGATCGCCATCCCCGCGAGGCCCCGCGCGGCGAGCTCGGGGACGAGCCTGGTCAGAGCGGCTGGATCCTCGTGGATGGGATAGGCGGTCGTGAGGAGGAACTCGTCCGCGGTGACCCACTCGAGAATGTCCGGCACTTCCATCACGTTGACCGAGCGAACGACCCGGTCGAGACCGGACGAGCCCGCGGCGACGCGTGCCTGAAGCATCGGCGCGAGATCCAGGATCCGGCGAACAGGAACGCCCTCGAGTGCCCGCCGCTCAGGCGCCGACTGCGGCGCCGTGCGTAGTGCCATCCCTCACCTCAGTCGAGAATCGACAGCCCCAGCGTATTCGGACTGTCCAATTGTTCCAATGACGACTCGGCAACCGCGTTTCTACGATTGATCGGCCCGGGTCACGGGACCCGGGCGCTGGTGGAGGGACATTTGACGCTCGCCGTCACGCGCGTCACGCCCGACGTCGCCGCTCGCGCCGCCGCGTTCCGCGGCCGAGTTCAGTCGGTGCACCGGGCGGCCGCATATCTCGCAATCGAAGACCCGCCGGCGCTGTTCGTCGTTGCTCTCGATTCCGTCGGCGGACAGCCGGGCGGGATCCTCGTCAGCGGAGTCGGCGACATCCGCGACCTGGGGATCCGGGCGGGGATGCCCGCTGTCGCGGGCGACAGCCGGATCGCGATCGCGGACGCCGGCATCCGCCTCGATCTGGCGGGGGCGCCCATGTGGTCGGCGACCCTTCCCGTGTTCGCGGACGTCGTCTCGGCGGAGGTACTGGCCCAGACGCTTCGTCTGGCCCGTGGCGTCGCGCGTCGTGGAGCGTCCGGACGAGGCTTCGCGCCGCTGCTTGTCGGGAGGGACGCGGCGGACGATCCGTTCGTACGCGCCGCGAGGCCGCATCTCGCCGCGATCCGGCGCGCGCTCGACACCGGCGACGCGGAGTGCCTCTGCGAGGCCGCCGTGTCGCTCATCGGACTCGGCGTGGGGCTCACGCCGTCGGGCGACGACCTCCTCGTGGGCCTCATGGCCGGCCTCTTCGCCACCGCGAACCCGCTCGCGCCCATCGTCGCGGCCGCCGTGGAAAGCGCGGCCGACGAGCGCACCACCACCATCGGCGCGGCGTCGCTCCGGCGGGCGGCCGACGGGGAGTTCGCCGAGCGCCTCCATGACGTCGTCCGCGCGATCGGGACGGGAGCGGGGCCGGACCTCGACGCGACCGTGCGGCGTGCCGCCGCTTGCGGCTCGACGTCGGGGATCGACACGCTCGTGGGGCTGTTCGTCGCCCTCGACGGGGCGGTGACCGCGGCCGCGATCGCGGTGGCGTCGTGACAGTCGTCCGCGGGGCCGTCCATCGCAACAGCTACCGTGACTCGGTCGAGCTGATGGGGATCGCCGCCCAGCTCGAGCAGCTCGCCGACGTGAGGCGGGCGGGGCTCGTCATGGCGACGGCCGCGAACCTCGGCGTCCTCGTCGAAGCCGGCCTGTCCGAGGCCGCCGCCGGCGACCCCGGACCAAACGATCTCGTCGTCGCGGTGGCCGCCTCGGACGGCGCGGCTGCGGACGCCGCCCTGACCCGGGCAGCCACGCTGCTGGCGGCCGGCGCGGGGTCGACCGGCGCGACGGTCGAGACGCCCGCGGCGCAGACGCTCGCCGACGGACTGCGCGAGCTGCCCGACGCGAACCTCGCCTTGATCTCGACGCCTGGCACGTATGCGACCGCGGAGTCGCTGAAGGCACTGAAGCGCGGCCTCAACGTCTTCCTCTTCAGCGACAACGTGTCCGTCGAGGACGAGGTCGAACTCAAGACACTGGCGCTCGAGCGCGGACTTCTCGTGATGGGCCCTGACTGCGGGACGGCTATCGTCGCCGGCGTCCCGCTCGGGTTCGCGAACGCCGTCCGCCGCGGGCCGATCGGGCTCGCCGCGGCATCGGGCACCGGGCTCCAGCAGGTCGCGTCGCTCATTCACCGCCTCGGCTCCGGCGTGTCGCACGCGCTCGGCACGGGCGGGCGAGACCTCGACGAGCGGGTCGGCGGCCGGACGATGCTCGCGGCGATCGCGGCCCTGATGGCCGATCCGTCGACCGGCGTCGTCGTCCTCATCTCCAAGCCCCCTGCGGCGTCCGTCGTCGCGTCGATCCTCGACGCCGTCCGTGGGGCGCAGAAGCCCGTCGTCGTGAACTTCCTCGGCGGCGACGCGGCCGCCGTGCGTGCGGTCGGGGCGCACCCGGCGGCGACGTTCGAGGCCGCGGCAGCGATCGCGGTCGCATTGTCGCGTGGCGAGTCCGTCGCGGTCCCGGAGCCCGCGACAGACCCGCTGCTCGCCGCCGCCGGCCATGACGCGGCGGCGCGGCTCGCGCCCGGGCAGCGAGCGATCCGCGGACTGTTCTCCGGCGGATCCCTTGCGGGCGAGGCGAAGCTCGTCATCCACAGCGTCCTGGGGCCGGATCGCCACGACGAGATCCTCGATCTCGGCGACGACGAGTACACCGTGGGCCGGCCGCACCCGATGATCGATCCGCGCCTGCGCAACGAGCAGATCGTCGCGACGGCAGGCGATCCGGATGTGGCCGTCGTTCTGCTCGATGTCGTCCTCGGGTACGGGTCGCATCCCGACCCGGCTGACGCCCTCGCACCGGCGATCGCGGACGCGATGGCGCTCGCGACGTCCTCGGGGCGGCATCTCCTCGTCGTCGCGTCCGTCTGCGGCACCGACGACGACCCGCAGGGCCTGGCGCGGCAGGAGCGGATCCTCGCCCAGACGGGAGTGATCCTCGAATCGAGCAACGCCCGTGCGGCAGCGCTTGCGGCCCTCATCGCACGAGCGGCCGCGGAGCGGACCTCCAGCGGCACGATCGCCGCGCTTGCACCGGGTGCGGGCGACTGATGACTGCCACCGAACCGGCCGGCCTTCTCGCCCATGACGTCAGGGCCATCAACGTCGGCCTGGCGGGGTTCGCCGACGCGATCCGATCGCACGGCGCGCCTGTCGTCGCGCTCGACTGGCGGCCGCCGGCCGCCGGCGACCGGACGCTGGGTCTGCTGCTCGCCCGGCTCGACGACGACCCGCTCGACCGTGCCGGCGTGACGATCGCCCGCGGGAACGCGACCGCCGTCGAGCGGATGCTCGGTGCGCAGCCGATGCTCGTCGACGTCCGCGCCGCCGGCGAGGCGATCGACGGTCTGGGCGACCGGATGCTGCTCCACAGCGGCCCGCCGATCGACTGGTCGCGGATGTGCGGCCCGGTCCAGGGTGCCGCGATCGGCGCGTGCCTGTTCGAGGGCTGGGCGTCGACGCCCGACGCCGCCCGAAGGTTGCTCGATGAAGGCGGGGTCCGCTTCGCTCCATGCCACCACCACGGCGCCGTCGGGCCCATGGCCGGCGTCGTCTCACCGTCGATGCCGGTCCTCGTCGTCGAGAACCGCGCCGGTGGCAATCGCGCGTTCGCGACGCTGAACGAAGGTCTCGGCAAGGTCCTCCGCTTCGGCGCATATGACGACTCGGTGCTCGAGCGGCTTCGCTGGTTCGCTTCCACGCTCGGGCCCGCGCTCGCCGGAGCCCTGCGCGCCGGCGGGGACATCGACCTCAAGGCGATCACCGCGCAAGCGCTCCAGATGGGTGACGAGGGTCACAACCGCAACGTCGCGGCGACGTCGCTCTTCACCCGCTCGATCGCGCCGGCGATCGTCGCGTCCGCGGACACGAAGACCGCGGAATCGGTCCTCGCCTTCCTCCGCGGCAACGACCATTTCTTCCTCAACCTCTCGATGGCCGCCTGCAAGTCGGCTCTCGACGCGGCCTCGCGGATCGAGGGCTCGACGGTCGTCACGGCGATGTCGCGCAACGGCGTCGACTTCGGGATCCGGCTCAGCGGCACCGGCGATCAGTGGTTCACGACGCCGGTCGGTGTCCCGGACGGGCTCTACTTCCCGGGCTACGGTCCCGACGACGCGAACCCGGACCTCGGCGACAGCGCGATCACCGAGACGTTCGGCATCGGGGGCTTCGCGATGGCCGCGGCTCCGGCGATCGTCAGGTTCGTCGGCGGCACGCCCGCGGACGCGATCGGCTTCACGCGTTCGATGGAGCGGATCACGCTGACCCGCAACTCAGGCTACGGCCTGCCGTCCCTGGGCTTCAGCGGCACGCCGACGGGAATCGACGCGCGCCTCGTCGTCGAGACCGGCATCGCACCCGTGATCAACACCGGCATCGCCCATCGTCAGGCGGGCATCGGGCAGATCGGCGCGGGCATCGCGCGGGCGCCGCTCGCCTGCTTCGAGCTCGCCCTCCGCGCGCTCGCCCGGACGCTCGACGTCGAGGAGGCCGCATGAGCACGGCGCCGGCGCCCGACCGCCGGGCCGTCGTCGCGATCGGCGGCAACGCGCTCATCCTCGACGGCCAGCAGGGCACGATCGCCGAGCAGTACGACAACGCGATCGAGATGGCCCGCCACATCGCGGCGCTCGTGTCCGACGGCTGGGGAATCGTCCTGACCCACGGCAACGGCCCGCAGGTCGGGTTCATCCTCCTTCGCTCGGAGCTGATCGGCGATTCGGCGCCGATCCCGCACCTGTCGCTCGAGATGTCGTCGGCGGACTCGCAGGGCGGGATCGGCCACATCCTCGCCATGGCGCTCCTCAACGAGCTCGGTGCGCATGCCCTCCGCGACCGCGTCGCGTACGTCCTTACGCACACCGTCGTCGACGACCGGGATCCGGCGTTCACAGACCCATCGAAGCCGATCGGTCCGTTCTATACCGCCGCCCAGGCGGCGACCAGGCGAAAGCGCAACGGCTGGCAGCTGGTCGAGGATTCGGGGCGCGGCTACCGCCGCGTCGTTCCGTCGCCGAAGCCGCTGCGGATCGTCGAGTCGGCGCAGATCAGGACGCTCGTTGACGCCGGCTACGTGGTTATCGCCGTCGGCGGCGGCGGGATCCCCGTCGTCGAGACGCCGCACGGCTACGTCGGCGTCGAGGCCGTCATCGACAAGGACCGCGCATCGGCGCTCCTCGCGGCGAGCCTTGGCGTGCCGCTCCTCGTGCTATCGACCGGAGTCGAGCAGGTCGCATACCACTTCCGGAAGCCCGATCAGCGGGCACTCGCGCGGATGACGGCCGGTGAGGCGGCCGGCTATCTCGCCGACGGGGAGTTCCCGAAGGGCAGCATGGGCCCGAAGGTCGAGGCCGCGATCGACTTCCTCGCGCACGGTGGTCGCGAGGTCCTCATCACGACGCCGGCGGCACTCCAGCGGGCGATTGCCGGCGAGACGGGCACGCGGATCGTGCCGAACGACACAGCCATCCCGCTCGAGCGGATCAAGTGACGCAGGAGGGTGCCATGGGATCAATCGACGCCGAGCCGTACGCCTTCGAGTTCGATCCGGCGACAACCGCGCTCGTGATGATCGATTTCCAGCGCGACTTCGTGTACCCCGGCGGCTTCGGCGAGGCGCTCGGCAACGACACGTCGCCGCTCCTCGACGCCTTGCCGCCCGCCGAGCGCGTCCTCAAGGCATGCCGGGAGGCAGGGATCTTCGTGATCCATACCCGGGAAGGTCACCGCCCGGACCTGTCCGACCTGCCGCCCGCGAAGAAGGTCCGCGGCCACGGCAAGATCACGATCGGCGACGTCGGTCCGATGGGCCGGATCCTCGTTCGCGGCGAGCGCGGCCACGACATCGTCGAGGAGGTCTACCCGATCGACGGCGAGCCCGTCGTCGACAAGCCGGGCAAGGGCGCGTTCTACGCGACGGACCTCGACGCGATCCTGAAGATGCGCGGGATCAAGCAGCTCGTCGTCTGCGGCGTGACGACAGAGGTGTGCGTCCACACGACGGTCCGTGAGGCGAACGATCGCGGCTACGACGCGGTCGTCCTTGCCGATTGCACGGGCTCGTACTTTCCCGAGTTCCAGCGCGTCGCCCTCGAGATGATCAAGGCGCAGGGCGGAATCTTCGGCTGGGTCAGCGACTCGGACCGCTTCCTCGCGGGTCTCGCCGGCGTCACCGGTCGGGCGCCCGCGGCGGCGGGAGCGGCCGTGGGCTGATCGCTGGAGGGAGTGAGGAGCAAAGAGGAGCGAAGGAACGATGGAAACGCGATCGACCGAAACCCGATCGACCGACTTCAAGCCGCGGCTCTGGGTGCCCGGCGACTGGAACGCGTTCTTCGGGCTTGGCACGAATGTCCTGTTGAACGTGCTCGTGCTGTCGGCGCTGGTGCTGTTCGTCATCAAGCTTCCGAACGACATCGTCTTTGGCCGGATCCTGCCGGCCCTGGGCATCGCGCTGCCGATCGGCAACCTCTACTACGCCTTCCTGGCCTATCGATTGGGAAAGAAGGAAGGCCGCCACGACGTCGCGGCCATGCCGTATGGCCCCAGCGTGCCGCACTACTTCTTCGTGACGTTCGTGATCATGCTGCCCGTCGTCATCAAGACGAACGGCGACGTCATCAAGGCCTGGGAGGCCGGGCTCGCATGGGCATTCTTTATCGGGATCGTCGTCCTGATCGGCGCGTTCATCGGACCGACGATCCGGCGCTACACGCCGCGAGCCGCGATGCTCGGGACGCTCGCCGGAATCTCCGTCGCGTTCATCTCGATGAGCGCCGCGTTCGAGATGTGGAACGCGGCATGGATCGCGCTCGCGACGTTCGCGATCGTGATGCTGTCGTGGACGGCCGGCGTCCGCCTGCCGTTCGGTATCCCGGGCGGCCTCGCCGCGATCATCGTCGGCACGATCATCGGTTGGGTGTCGTACTTCGTGTTCGGCTGGCAAGGCCTCGACCCGCAGGCCGTCGGTGACTCCTTCGCGCAGTTCGGGATCCATCTGCCGAAGCCCGGCACCGAAGTCCTGAGCGGGCTGAGCGATGTCGCGCCGTTGCTTGCGACAGCGATCCCACTCGGCGTCTACAACTTCACGGAAGGGATGAACAACGTCGAGAGCGCCTCGGCCGCCGGCGACAACTACAACCTCCGCCACATCCTCCTCGCCGACGGCGCGGGCGCCGTCATCGGGTCGTTCCTCGGCAGCCCGTTCCCGCCCGCGGTGTACATCGGCCACCCCGGCTGGAAGGCCGTCGGCGGCCGGATCGGCTACTCGCTCGCGACTGGCGTGGTCATCGCGCTGATCTGCTTCTTTGGGGTCACGGGGCTGTTCCTCGCAGTCATCCCGCGGGCGGCGCTGTTCCCGATCCTGCTGTTCATCGGCCTCGTCATCGGGTCGCAGGCGTTCCAGACGTCACGCGCCAAGTACGCGCCGGCGATCGTTCTGGCCCTCATCCCGAATATCGCGCAGTGGGCCGGCACCCTCGTCGACAACGCGCTCGTGTCCGCGGGCACGAACGCCAGCAAGGTGGGGATGGACGTGCTCGCCGGCAACGGCGTGCTCTACAGCGGGATGTCGATCCTGGGCTCCGGCGCGGTGCTTGCCGGTTTGATGCTCGGCGCCATCGCCGTCTTCGTCATCGACAAGGCGTACAGCCGGGCGATCGTCTACTCGGTCATCGCGGCCGGGCTCGCGTTCGTGGGGCTGATCCACAATCCCGCGGGCCTGATCCTTCAGTCGACCGGCAGCGGGCTGACGTTGGTCGCACCAAACGAAGTCTGGGTCGGCTACCTCCTGGGCGCCGCCGTCATCTGGGCCGTCGCATGGCGCGAGGGTCGAGCCACGGCGACGGAGATGCGTGAGGCCCTTACGACCCCGCCGGACGCCGAGCCGGTCCCCGTCGGCGCCTGACCCGTCTCTCCTCGCGGCCGGGCAGCTCCCCTCGTTGCCCGGCCGCGTTCCTGTCCTCGTGAGGTGACCGTGAAATCGAGTCTGCTGTTCGTCAACGGAACGCTCATGCGCGGCCTGAAGCTGCACGCGAACCTCGATGGCGCGACGTTCGTCGAGGTGGCCAGGACCGCGCCGCTCTATCGGATCTACTCGATCGGCGACGTGCATCCGGGGATGTTCGAGGTCGGCGACGGAAGTGGCGTGTCCGTGCCCGGCGAGATCTATGAGGTTCCGGACGACGTCTGGGCGCGGGTCGAGGCCGGCGAGCCGCCGGGACTCTACCGCGGGCCGGTCAAGTTGTCGGACGGTCGAAGCGTTCCCGGAATCCTGTTCCCGCGGGAGATGGCGGAGGCCCGCCATCGGGATATCTCGGACTTCGGTGGCTGGCGCGAGTATTGGGCCGCCCGGTCAGCCGAGGAAACGGCAACAGCGGACAGCTAGCGACAGACCGCCGAACCAGACTCCCGATCGTCGTCGGCTGCGCCCTCGTCGCCATCTGCCACTTCGCGGTAACCCTGACGAATCGGATCAAGCTCGACGACGCACTCGACGTGTGGGGCGCGGAAACGGACGAGCGGCGCCCGGGGGACGGGCGCCGCTCAGGAGTCGCGCGAGGGAGGAGGTTCCCGCGCGTCTTCCGTATTCGGTTGTTCTTCAGTTGTCGGGGCCGATCCTGGGCCTCGTCCCCTGTCGATCCGGTTACACCGACGGGCGGTGCGTACACTCGCGCCGTGGTTCGGACCGTCACGGCGACCCGCTACGTCACGCCGCTTCGTGAGGGCGGCTCGCTGCCCGCGCTCGTCGAGGCCGACGATGACGGCCTCTACGTCCTGAAGTTCCGCGGTGCCGCGCAGGGCCCGCGCGCCCTCGTCGCGGAGCTCATCGTCGGCGAGATCGGCCGCGCGCTCGGGCTGCCCGTGCCGGAGATCGTCTTCGTCGAGCTCGATCCCGCGCTCGCGAAGGCGGAGCCGGACGCGGAGATCCAGCCGCTCATCGCGTCGTCGGGCGGGCTCAACATCGCGCTCGACTTCCTGCCCGGATCGCTGGCGTTCAGTCCCGTCGTGGGACCACGTCCGTCGCCTCAGCTTGCGGCCGACATCGTCTGGTTCGACGCGCTGACGACGAACCCCGACCGGACGCCGCAGAACCCGAACATCCTCGTCTGGCATGGACAGCCGTGGCTCATCGATCACGGCGCGGCGATCTACATCCACCACACGTGGCGCGATCCCGGTGCACACGCGCGGCGGCCGTTCCCGCAGGTGCGCAGCCACGTCCTGCGGCCGTTCGCGGGCTCGCTCGTCGAGGCCGACGCGCGGCTCGCGCCGCGGCTCGACCGCGAAACGCTTGCCGCGATCGTCGAGCTCGTGCCGGATTCGTGGCTGCCCGATGACACGCCGATCGGCGGCCCGAACGAGCAGCGGCGCGCCTACCTCGAGTACCTCGAGCGGCGTCTCCGGACGCCGCGGCCCTTCCTCGCGGAGCCGGCCGATGCCGTCGCGTAGCCCGGCTCGGAGCGGCTTCCAGTACTCGATCGTCCGCGTCGTTCCGAGCGTCGAACGCGGCGAGCGGTTCAACGCGGGCGTCATCCTGCTGTCGCGGCCGAAACGGTTCCTTGGCGCGCGGACGGCGCTCGACGAGGCACGCCTCGAGGCGTTGGCGCCCGACTGCGACCCCGCTCTTGTCCGCTCGCATCTCGAGGCCGTCGAGCGGATCGCGGCCGGCGACGAGGCCGCGGGGCCAATCGCGCAGCTGACCGCCGCGGAGCGGTTCCACTGGCTCGTCTCGCCGTCGAGCACGGTCATCCAGCCGTCGGAAGTACACACCGGACTGACCGACGACCCGGCCGCGGAGCTGGAGGAGCTCTTCGCGCGCCTCGTCGGCTAGCCGAGCGGCGGTCCGATCTGATCGACGCGGTCCCACGCCTCGTCGATGCGGGACTGTGGCAGCCGTCCGGATTCGACGGCGGTGGCCACGACGTCGACCACACGGTCGACGATGTTCGGGTCGTAGACCTGCTGGTTGGCGAACAGGAGCAGGTCGTTGCCCGCTTCGAGCGCGAGCAGCACTGCCTCGTCAACGCCGAACGCCTTCTGGATCGCGACCGCCTGCAGGTCGTCGGTGACGACGATGCCGTTCCAGCCCAGCTCGCCGCGCAAGAGGCCCGTGACGGTCGCCTTCGACAGCGACGCGGGATGCTCCGGGTCGAGCTGGCCGTTGACGACGTGGCCGGCCATGACGACGTCGAGCCTTCCCGCGGCGTCCGGCGTTCCCGCCGCGATCAGGCGGCGAAACGGCTCGAGCTCGCGGCGGGTCCACGTCTTCGTGACGTCGGCGACGCCGAAGTCCGTGTTCGTGGTCGAGCTGCCGATGCCGGGGAAGTGCTTGATCGCGGTTCGGATCTGGCGCTCCCCGTGCGCCTCGATCTCCGCCGTCGCCATGGCGACGACGACGTCGGGGTCCGCCGAGAACGACCGACCCAGAGCCCCGATCGCCGGGCTCCTCGGGTTGACGTTGAGATCGACGACGGGGGCGAAGTTGAGGTTGACGCCGACGGAGGCGAGCGTGGCAGTCAACCCGCTCGCCCATCCCCGGGCCGCCGCCACCGTCCCCCGGCCGATCGTCGCCTGCGACGCGACGGCCGGGAAGCCGTGCGCCGGGGAGAGCCGGGTCACGACGCCGCCCTCCTGGTCGATGCTGACG
>DATFPL010000091.1:0-1714 GCA_035264845.1 Candidatus Limnocylindrales bacterium
CGCCTCGTCCACGCTGAGGCGGCCCGCGGTGTCGAGGATGAGCGTGTCGCGCGTCTGGCGGCGAGCCGCTTCGAGCGCGCCACGCGCGATGTCGACGACGGCGGTCCCGGCGGGCGCCCGATAGACGGGCAGGTCGAGCGACTTGCCGAGCGTCGCCAGCTGGTCGGCGGCGGCCGGCCGATACGGGTCCGCGGCGACAAGCATCGGGCGGCGGCCGAGCTTGACGATGTGCCGGCCGAGCTTGGCCGCGGTCGTGGTCTTGCCGGAGCCCTGGAGGCCGACCAGCGCCACGACGGCGGGGCTCCCGGAGAGATGGAACGTCCTGTCGCCGGCCGACAGCAGCCCGATCAGCTCGTCGTTGACGATCTTCACGACCTGCTGGCCGGCAGTGAGGCTCTCGAGGATGTCCGCTCCGACGGCCCGCTCCCGGATCCGGGCGACGAAGTCTCGAACGACCTTGAAGTTGACGTCGGCCTCGAGGAGCGACAGGCGGATCTCGCGGAGCGCGGCATCGACGTCCGCCTCGGTCACCCGGCCACGTCCGGTGAGCCCGGCGAGCGTCTTGCGCAGGCGATCGCTCAGGGTGTCGAACATCGAGGCGGGCTTCGATCCTTCCGTGGGTCGGCGGCCGCAACGGGCCACCGGGTGGTGCGCGGGTTCTGACGCACCGGGGCCCAAAGAGTGTAGCGCAGGTGCGTCGCGCGATCCGCAGCCCGGCCTGGACCGGCGTCAGGCGAACAGGGCCGCCACGAACGCGTCGGGGTCGAACGGCAGGAGGTCCGCGGCCTGCTCCCCCACCCCGACGAACCGGACCGGCACCTTGAGCGCGTCCTCGATCGCGAAGACGATTCCGCCCTTGGCGGTGGAGTCGAGCTTCGTGAGGACGATGCCGGTCAGCCCGACGGCTTCGTGAAACGCCACGGCCTGCGCCAGCCCGTTCTGGCCGGTGGTCGCATCGAGCACGAACAGTGTCTCCGGCTCCGCGCCCGGCAGGCGCTTGTCGACGATCCGGCGGATCTTCCTGAGCTCGTCCATCAGGTTCGACTTCGTGTGGAGCCGCCCGGCGGTGTCGGCGATGACGAGGTCGGCGCCGCGGGCGACGGCGGCATCGAGGGCGTCGAAGACGACGGCACCGGGATCCGCGCCCGGAGCGTGGGCGACGATCGGGACCGCTGCCCGGTCGGCCCAGATGCGGAGCTGATCGATGGCCGCCGCGCGGAACGTGTCCGCCGCGGCAAGGATCACCGAGCGGCCTGCGGCGGCGTGCCGCGCCGCGAGCTTGCCGATCGTGGTCGTCTTGCCCGTCCCGTTGACACCGACGACGAGGACGACGGCAGGTCCGGCGTCCGTGGGCCGCGGATCCCACGTGCCATGCCGCGGGACAAGGAGCGCGGCGAGTTCCGCGCGCACGGCTGCCTCCGCGCCGCCGGCCTCGCGCCGGCGCCGGGCACGGTCGACGACGTCGAACGCCAGGCTCGCCCCGACGTCGGCCGCGATGAGCGTCTCCTCGACGTCCTCCCACGACGGGCCGCCCTCGTCCGCAGCGAGGTAGCCGCGAAGGCGTCCGATGAACCCCGCCCGCGTCCTCGTCAGGCCGGTCTCGAGGCTTCGCGCCGCGGCAGCTTCCGCTGCGTCCTCTTCATCGATCGCCGACGCGAAGAGTGGTCTAAGCGGCTCGGTCGCGGGCCCCGGGGGAAGCGACGGCGCGCCGCGG
>DATFPL010000092.1:0-8925 GCA_035264845.1 Candidatus Limnocylindrales bacterium
ATCGCCGCGATCTCGGCGTAGTCGTAGCCCTCGACGTCGAACAGGACGATCGCGGTTCGCTGGTCGGGTGTGATCCGGCTCAGCGCCGCGGTCAGGACGCGCTGGCGCTCGTCGGTCAGGACGAGCCGGACCGGATCGGCATCGTCGCCCGCCTTCGGCTGCCACGCCTCGTCCTCGAGCTCCGGGTACGGCTGAACAGGGCGACGCTTCCTCGCGCGCTGGGCGTCCATCGCCGCGTTGACGCAGATCCGGCTGAGCCACGACCGAACGCTTCCACCCCGGAACCCCGCGAGGTTCCGGTAAGCCGAGAAGAACGCCTCCTGGACGGCGTCGGCCGCCTGGTCGCGATCCGGGACCATCCGCACGACGAGGGCGTAGAGGTGATCCTGGTAGCACGTCACGAGGTCGTTGAACGCGTCGAGATCGCCGCCACGGGCGCGCTCGAGCAGGATCAGATCGCGACGCTGGACGGGGTCGTCGGTGACCGTCGTCGAGCGAAGGTCCTCCACGGTCGGGGGATCCCTCCGGACGGCGATTCGCAGGCTCGGGGAGTCTAGCATCGGGTTCGGGCGCAGACGGAACTCCTCGTTGCGCGGTTCCGGGACACTCGAGGCGTGCGCCGACGCGGTGCGATGAAAATCGAGCGCGGCCGCCCGCTTGCCCCCATTTGCTGTTGCGTGCTGCCCTGCACCGTTGCGGCGTCGACCGACCGGGGGGCCTCGAGAGGCTGCGACTTGACGGCGGAGGAGATCGGCCAAGACCGCCCGACCGGCGACGACGTCCCGACGTGGCATCGCGCGATCGCGCTCCTCGCGGTCATCAGCATCCTGATCGGGACGCGTCTGATCTGGACGGACTCCGTCGCGCTGAGCCCGGCGATCACGCTCGTGTTCATGGCGTGCTACGGCGGGGTCCTGGTCCTCGCCATCCTCGCCCTCGTTGTCGCGACCGGCCGGGTGATGCTCGGTGTCGATGCGGCGATCCTCGTCCTGGCCATCGTCCACGTGCTCGCGGCGTACGTCGTGCATCCCCTTCCGGGCGACGAAGGGGCGCTGACAGCCAGGGCCGCGTCGTCGCTCCTCGGCGGTCAGCATGTCTACGGCGTCGCGTACCCGGAGGTCTTCACACAGCCGGGGGTCGGCCTGACGAAGACGATGGACGGAGGCGGCGACTACACGTACGCGTATCCGCCGCTTGCCGCCATCCTCACTGCGCTCACGATGAAGGTCGTCCCCGTCCTCGGCGATTACCCGAACCTCGCCGCAACCGCGATGACGACCGGGGCACTCATCGCCGGCGCCGTCCTGCTCTGGCTCCTCCTGCCGCGCGGCTGGCAGTCGGCGGCGACGACGGTGATGCTCGGGTATCCGCTTCTTCCGCCATACGCGGCGTTGGGTTACCCGGCCGTCGTCGCGATGGCACTCCTAATCCCCGTCGTCGTGGCCTGGCCGACGACCGGCGCCGGGGGCCGAATCCGGCGAGGCGGTGTCGTACGCGCGATCCTGCTGGGGACGGCGTGCGCGGCGCATCAGCTGGCGTGGTTCCTGGTGCCATTCCTGCTCGTTGGCGTGTTCGCCGTCCGGCGTGCCGAGCTACCGGCGAGGCGCGCGCTCCTGGTCGTCGGGGCGTTCGCCGGCCTCGCCGCCGCCGCGTTCCTCGCCCTGAACCTTTACTTCATCGTCCGGGACCGCGAGCAATGGCTGATCGGGATCCTGACGCCGATGATCCAACACGCCGTGCCCCACGGCCAGGGGCTGATCGACATCTCGTACTACCTCGTCCAGGGCAGCGGCGCGCTCGATTTCTACTCGTACGCGACACTCCTGTTCGCCGCTGCGCTGCTCGTCGCGTCGGTCGTCTTCATCCGAACGCTCGGGCCTGCACTGACGGTCCTTCCGTGGGCCGTGTTCTACCTCTCGATCCGGTCGCAGGACGGGTACTACCTGCTCATGACCCCGCTGTGGCTCGCAGCCGCGGTCACGGTCGCTCGCGGCATGTTCGCGACGGCATGGCAGCCGCGACTGCCGAGGCTCAGTACGAGTCGCCGTCGGGTGGCGGCCGGCGGCCTCCTGTTCGTGCCGACGGTGCTCTGCCTGGCCGTCGCGATCGGGACGCCGGCGCCCCTGCGGATGCAGATCCTCTCCGCCGACGCCCACGCGGCGAACAACCGGGGCGTCTGGCGATTGCAGGTCCGCGTCGAAAACCAATCGCGGAATGGCCTCGTCCCCAACTTCGCCGTCAGCGCGAACCAGTCGATGAGCGGGTACTGGCGGAAGCAGGACGGGCCTCCCGTCCTCGCACCGAACCAGACCGCGACGTACACCCTCGTCGCCGCGAATCCGCGGGGCTACAACCCCGGCGCGTACGGCTTCTGGAAGCTCCGTGCGGTGACCGACCGACCGCAGACGCTCAGCACGGTCGCAATCCCCACCTCGCCCGCTGCGAGGGTCGCTTCGCCGTAGGGAGGCGCTCGGTCGAGCGGCAGGGACGCCGCACGACGCGGAGGCGCTACGATTTCGGCCGCTCCCCGCGCCGAAGTGGCGGAACCGGCAGACGCGACGGTCTCAAACACCGTTGAGGGCAACCTCGTCCGGGTTCAAATCCCGGCTTCGGCACCACCAGTCCGCGTGTCGGGCGTCGTTCGAGAACCCGTACTCGGATTTCGGAGCTTCTTCTTGTACGACCCGACGCAATACGCCGGTTCGGCTCCTCACTACCGCCGCGGACGGCCGCCGTACTCGCCGCAGCTCGAGGCGACGCTCGTCCGCGAGCTCGGGCTCGATGGCCGGGGCCGGTTGCTCGACGTGGGCTGCGGACCGGGGATCCTGACGTTGCGACTCCGAGGCCTGTTCGAGGACGCCGTCGGCCTCGATCCCGACGCCGAGATGCTCGCCGAGGCACGGGCTGTGGCGGCGGCGACCGGCGCCGCGAACATCCGCTGGGTCCAGGCGCGAGCCGAGGATCTCCCCGGTGCGGCGCCCGGGCCATTCCGCCTCATCACGTTCGGGCAGTCGTTCCACCGGACCGACGAGCGGCGTGTCGCGGAAGCCGTCTACGACGCGCTCGAGCCCGGTGGCGCCATCGCGATGGTCGTCCATTCAGTCGAGGGCCGGCCGCGACCCGAGGCGCCGTCGCATCCGCCTATTCCGCACGACGAGCTCCGGGCACTCGTGCTCAAGTACCTCGGATCACTCGATCGGATGGGCCAGGGCATCGCTCCGGCGCGAGATCACCGCTTCGAGGACGTCCTCGTTGAGACGCGGTTCGGGAAGCCGAGGACCGTGTTCGCGCCCGGCATTCCGGATCTCCTGCGCGATATCGAGAGCGTCGTCTCCGGCTACCTGTCGATGTCGTTCTCTGCGCCTCATCTCTATGGCGATCGCCTCCACGACTTCATCGCCGAGGCACGGGCGCTGCTCGAGTCCCGTTCCGCCGACGGTCTGTTCTGGGACTGGCCCGGCGACACGGCTGTCGTTCTGGCGGCGAAGCCACCGGCCTGAGGACAAAACGAGAACGGAGAGCCCGAAAGCTCTCCGTTCTGACGTCAAGGGCTGCGGCGACTAGTCGTCGTCGTGCTCGTCCCCGTCGTCGCCGCCGTGATGCTCGGTTTCTTCAGCACCGTCGTGGTCGTCGTCGTCGTCGTCCGCCTCGTCGTCGTCGTCCTCGTCCGACTCGACATGCGTCCGGACGATCTTGAGGATCGGTGCGGGCTTTTCGACCTTTGGTTTCGTGACCTGCGGAGCCTCGGCCTCGTCGGCATCGTCCTCGTCGTCCGCCTCGTCGACATCGGTGTCGGGCGTCTCGTCGACCTCGTCGACCTCATCGGCCTCGTTGTCGACCTCGTCGAACTCGTCGCCGTCGGCGTCGCGTTCACCCTGGAACAGCGCGAGACGCGACAGCGGCGCCGCGGTCGAGACGCGCGGGGCCTGGCCGCCGGCAGCCAAAGCAGGACCGATTGCCAAGGCGATAAGTGCGAGAGACGCGATGCCGGTGGCGATGATCCGGCTGTGGCTCGGGTTGCTGAGCTTGCGCATTCCGGTTTGCTTCACCTCGTGTGCGGGTTGTTTCGGGAAGCGCAATCTGACCGTCAAACCTCTCGTCGGGCAACCCTGACCAAGGTCCGGCGCACGTCGTCAACGCCGGTCCGGACTTCACCGCACTCCAGCAGTCGGCACGGCGCGGCGATCGCCGTCACGCCGCGACGACGACGTTTCGACCTGCGGACTTCGCCATCACAAGGGCGACGTCGGCGACGGTCACCAGCCGGCTCAGCGACTCGTCCTCCGGCTCGAGACCGGCACAGCCCGCCGAGACGGTGACCGCAAGGAGCTCGCCGCTCTCCGTCTCGAACCGCGCCGCGGCGAGGCGGTCGCGGACCTCGTTTGCGCGCACGACCGCCTCGTCGCGGCCGGCGCCGTCGAGGAGGACGACGAACTCCTCTCCGCCGAATCGGGCAACGAGGTCGCTCGTTCGGAAGCTGTCGCGCAACAGCGCACCGAACCGGCGGAGAACCTCGTCGCCGGTCGCGTGCCCGTAGCGCTTGTTGAACAGCCCGAAGTCGTCCAGGTCGAAGAGGATCGCCGCGAACGGCCGACGCTCGGCGGCGGTCTGTCGAACACGGACGGCCGACAGGCGCGCCATCGACGCGTCGAGGTAGCGGCGGTTGAACAGGCCGGTGAGGGCGTCGCGGATCGACGCCTCCATCGCCGCCGAATGGAGGTGCGCGTTGGCGACCGCGAGAGCGGCTTGCGCCGCGACGATCGGCAGGACCTCCCGCTCGAGCTCGTCGAACGCCGCCGGCGGGTTGCTCCGGACGACCGCGATCCCGCCGAGCGCTTCCCCTTCCGCGATGAGCGGGGCGGCCATCGTCGAGAACTCCTCGGCAATCTCCGCGTCCCGAACCGCTGCCGGCAGATCGGCTCGTCGAAGCATCTCGGCGACGACCCCACCCGTCGCGATGGCGCGGCCTGTGATGCCCTCCCCCTCGTGAATGATCGCCCCGAGGTATCGCTGGTCCCCGCCCTGGGTGGCGACGATCTTGAGATCCGTGCTCCCGGGCTCGCGGATGCTCAACGTCACGCTGTCGCACGGGATGACGGTTCGGACGGCATCGGCGATGACCGTGTACAGCTTTGTCGGCTCGAGCGTCGCCGTCAGGGTGCGGCCGAGCGTCGTGAGACCCTCGAAGCTCGCGGCGCGGCGGGCCAGTCGCTCACGCTCGCGGGCGAGGGCGAGGGCGGAGGCGAGGCGGTCGGCGACGATGACGACCGTCTCGAAGTCCTTCGCGTCGAGCCGGAATGGGGCGTGCGTTTCGACATTGATCGCACCCAGAATCTCGCTCGCCGCGACGAGCGGGACGGAGATCAGGCTCTGAGCCGCGTCCGCGGCCGCGGCGTAGTCGGGGTCGACGGCCACATCGGGCACGAACGCCGGCTGCTGCGTCCGCATGACGCGCCCGAGCACGCCGAAATCGGGGGTGAAGGTCTCGATGTTCGTCGTGTAGCCGTGCTGGGCACCGATTCGCATGAGCGACGTGTCGCCGAGGTAGATCGAGACGTGCTCGAACCCGAACCGCCTGACGAGGACGTCGATGACGCCGCGCAGGGCGTCGTCGGTCGCACCGGCCTGGGCGAGCGTCCGACCGACCGCCTCGACGCCGATCAGCTGCGCCGCGCGCCGACGCTCTGCACGCATCGCGCGGCGCATCCCGGCCAGCACTCGCTCGAGGGACGACACCGTTCGCCGGGTGCCGAGCGCCAGCACGATGCCGCACGTGACGAGGACGATCTCCCGCTCGCGGGAGAACGGGACCTGGACCGTGATCGCCAGCGGCAGCGCATACGCGGCGACAGCAGCGCCGCCGATGATCGCCGCCGGGCGGCCCCCGAGCGCCGATGCCGCGGCGACGATCAGGAGCGTCAGGATCACGAATGGGGGCGTCCCCGCTCCACCGGGTAGCCGCGCCGCCACAAGGACGTACGCGAGACCCAGCGCGAGCCGGATGAGCGGGACAGCCGCCACGCGGCCGAGGCGTCCGACGCGGGCGAGGCCGGCGTCGACCGCCAGGAAGCCGATCGAAACGACGGTGATCTCGGGCACGGCCCGCCGCATCGCAACCGATGCGACGACGACCGGAAGGACGAGGGAGATGGCGAGCAGTGTCAACCCGTCGCGGCTGAATCCGCCCGCTATCCTCCGCAGACGGCGCGCCGCGAGGAGGCCGAGCGGCGGGGCGACGGCCGTCCGCACGATCCCTTGGTGCATCGAGGCATCGTCGCGGCACGATCGCCGCAGGCGCCATGGCACAACGGTACCGGCCGGTCGACGCCAGTCGGGTTGAGAGTGGTTGGGTTGCGATGAAACCACCCGCAATGCAGCGCGGATCGAGCGCATCATTCGTCGCGGCGCGGGGCAGGCTCCGCGCCGAGGGTGTCGCGCATGGACGCCAGGACATGGGCGACGGTCAGGTGGGAGGCACGCAGATGACGGACAAGATCGACGAGCTGCGGAAGGTCTCCGACGAGGTCGTCGAGGACGCCGCGACGCTCACGTCGCTCGCCGTCGAGAACCGGTCGACCCAGTCGGGCAGCAGCCGGGCCCGCGAGCTCGGCGCAGCGATGGAGAAGTTTGCCCGGCGCGTCCTCAGGTCTGCCCGGCGGGAGCACGACCTCGTCGTCGCGCTCCAGGACACCTCGAACGCGGATGGCCCCACGATCGAGGAGACGCCGCCGAAGGGGTAGCGGGTCGAGTCAGTCCGGGGCGGTCAGCCGCCGTTCGGCGCGTCGATGCCGTCGATCGTGACCGCTTCCGCGATGGCGGGATCGGCCAGCTCGGCAGCATATCCGTCACGGCTCTCCTGGCCCGCGAGCCGGAAGACCTCACGCGCCTTCGCTTCGACGCGCTCGGCGAGGTCGTGAAAAGGCTTGCTCGAGACGTCGAGCTGCCGCTTCTCCCGCTCCAGGGCGCGCAACTCGTCCACGGCGTCGAGAAGCCGGTCCGAGTCCGTTCGCAGGACGCGCTTCACGGCGCGGCGCCCTCTCTCCTCGTCGCCCATCGGGGAAGGGTGCTCGCGCGACGGTTGCGCCAGAGGTCTACGCGGTCACGGACTCGTTGCGGACCTGTCGCAGGTCGACGGGGGCAGCGGTTCAGGGCCGGCCGTCAGCCGTCCTCGCGGTTCGGATTGTCGAGCCGGAAGAAGTTGCTCTGGTTCCCGTCGCGCTTCCGCTCCTGATAGATGAAGACGAGCTGCCGCTCCTCGAACGTGCCGAGCCATTCGTCCCAGCTGAGCTCCTCGAGGCGGTCGGAACGCTCCCCGAAGTCGAACCGGAGCGTCCGCGGACGGCCGTCGTCGCCGCGGGTCGCGGTGACGGGACGGGCGTCACGTGCCTCCGCCCACGCCCTGATCACCTCCGGCGACCGCGTGGCCAGCGTCTGGCCGGGCCGATCCGCGCCGTCGTCCGGGGAGCCCGTCCACTTCGCGCGCTGCGTGGACTTCGAAAGCTTGTCCCCGAACCGCTCCAGGAACTTGCGATCCTCGGGTCGCGCCCGATCCCGGCTGCCGCCCGATCCCCGGCTCCCGCCGGACCGGGCGTCGCCGCGAGCCTTCGACCTGTCGGTCGTCTTCTTCGGCTTGTCGGCGGTCTTCGTCGCCATCGGCTGACCTCCTTGATCCGGACGCGCTCGGCGGTCTGCGGCCCGGCGTCCTCTCCGTCGCACCAGCGTCGTCCTGCCCGCTAACTGCATCCGCGCGCGGCCCGCAACCGACGTTGCACCGGGCTCACAGCGCCGGGTGCGGGGGGAGCCCGCGCACCGGCCGCGCCTCCAGGCGTCTCTGGCGGACGCCGCCTAGACTGCCCGCGATGACCGAACCCAGCCTCCAGGAGCGCTACGCGGCGGACAGCCGGTGCTTCGGCTGCGGCCCCGCCAACGAGCATGGGCTGCGGATCGCGAGCCACGATGGCGGCAGCGAGCTCGTCGCGGAGTGGACGCCCCAGCCGTACCACGAGGCGTTCGACGGGGTCCTGAACGGCGGCATCGTGGGGACGTTGCTCGATTGCCACTCCAACTGGGCCGCGGCGATGCACCTGATGCGCGTTCGCGGGGACGAGCGTCCACCGGCGTGCGTCACTGCGGACTACGCGATCCGGCTGCACTGGCCGACGCCGACCAACGGCCCGGTCTACCTCGCCGCCCACGTGACCGAAGCGACGGCCGAGCGCGCGACGGTCGATGCGACGCTGGAGGCCGGCGGCCGAACGACCGCGACCTGCCACGGCACGTTCATCGCCGTCAGGCCGGGCCACCCCGCGTACGGGCGCTGGTAGCGTGTTTCGCCGGTTCCTGGGTCCGCCGTCGCGCGACGGCGCCGAGCCACCGCGCGACGCGGGAAGAGGCACACCCGACGAGATCGGTGACACCGCCACGGTCCGCCGCATCGTCGCGCGGCTCGAGGCACTCCCGCCCGAGCAGGCGCGGTACCTCGCGAGCTTTGCCTACGTCATGAGCCGCGCTGCGCAGGCCGACCTCGACATCAGCGACGCCGAGACGCGGGTCATGGAGCAATCGCTCGTCGAGCTGGGCGGTCTGGACGAGGCGCAGGCCGTGCTTGTCGTCGAGATGGCGAAACTCCAGGCGCGGATGCAGGGTGCGACGGAGGACTTCCTCGTGACGAGGGAGTTCGCCCGCATGGCGACCGAGCAGCAGAAGCTCGCACTGCTCCGCTGCTGCTTCGCCGTCGGCGCCGCCGACGACTCGATCTCGGCGGACGAGGCATCGATCGTCAACGAGATCGCCCGGGAGCTCGACGTCACGCGGGAACAGCTCAACGCCGTCCGGGAGGAGTTCGTCGAGCGCCTGTCCGCGATCCAGGCGATGCGCCGCATGGCGCGCGGCGAGAGCTGACGGTCGGACTCGCGCGTCAGGCCA